>NZ_CAUYTL010000007.1:0-105094 GCF_963575615.1 Listeria rocourtiae subsp. hofi
GTATCCTGAGTTAGAGCGCCAATATGCATGAGAGCGAAGCGAGCATGTAATCCATGCGTAGCAATACGAAGAGAAGTATCCTGAGTTAGAGCGCCAATATGCATGAGAGCGAAGCGAGCATGTAATCCATGCGTAGCAATACGAAGAGAAGTCCCCTGAGTTAGAGCGCCAATATGCATGAGAGCGAAGCGAGCATGTAATCCGCCCGAGGCATATATGATAGCAGACTAAAAACTATTGCCAAACTATAATAATATCCTCAAGGTCTTCAATATGGCTAGGAGCAAGGCGAGCATATAATCCATGCGAAGCAATACTAAGAGAAGAATCCTAAGGTAGAGCGCCAATATGCATGTAACCAATTCCTCAATCAATAAAGCCTCCAACTTTATTGGATATAAACAATCAAGATTTAAACCCCGTTTTCAAAACTTCTTTAAAACCTAATATTTTAGTAATAAATTGTTCATCTTTTGTGGGTAAAGTAAAAGCATGATAACAAGTAGAAGGGTTGGATGGGATATGTGGCGGAAATTGGCGTTGTTTGGTGGATGTTTCTTTTTGGCGATTGCGGTTTTTGGATCAATTAGGGCGTATTCGGCGAAGGTTAAGGATGTTGATTTATCGAAAACGACGCCGATTTTGCTTGTTCATGGGACGCATGGAACGGCAAATTCGTTTAATGGAATGATTACGCGAATTATGTCTACATATGGAAAATCTACGGATAAGGTCATTGTGCTGGTACAAAAAGATGGCACGCTGAAATATCAAGGTGCGCTGAGTAGCAAGTCGCAAAACCCCTTTATTCAGATAGTGTTTGAGAATAATGATGCGCCAATTGATCAAGAAGCAGAGTGGATTGATATGGTGATGAAGGATATTCAGAAACGGTATAACGTAACACAGTACAATGCGATTGGACACTCAAATGGTGGCTTGGCGCTGACGACATATGCAGAAAAATTATTGGATGATGCGGCACCGAGAATGGAAAGGTTGGTCGTTATTGGGACGCCATTCAATGATTTGGATACAGATTATAATGCGGCTACAACAGACTTTATGGATGTGAAGAAACGGACGACAGAGTTGCAGGCGTATATCGAAGAAAGTGGAAATTTAGATGCGAACTTGAAGGTGCTTTCGATTGCTGGAGACTTAGATGGAGATTCTGTATCAGATGGTGTTGTGCCAGTTCAGAGCGCTTTAGCATCACGCCTGATTTTCGATGCTGCAGTGGCCGATTATAGTGAGCAAGTTGTGACAGGAGGAAACGCGCAACATAGTGATTTGCATGAGAATACGACAGTGGATGCAATTGTTGCAGGGTTTATTTATTGATATATGGGATGAAAAAAAGCCTCTTATTTGTAAAAAATTACAGTGAGAGGCTTTTATATGAGAAAAAATAGTACAGAAAAGAAGACTATACGATCTTTAGAAAAGGAGCTAAGTCATCCATAATTTCTTTTTTTGCCTATTACAATATTGGTATACGTATTTACTGTTATGAAGTAATAAGCGATGAACATCAAAGTGAAGGTTCCCGTACTTATAATGGCTGCGAATGCTATATTCATTTGCAACAAGTGAGCAAGGGAAATCAGTGCGATAGAGCTGTGTGCAATCCCTAAAATAAGTGGGATTAAAAAAGTAACGAGTACTTGCTTGGCAATGGTTTTGCGAATTTCTTTTCGATCTAAACCAATTTTTTTTAAAATATCATAAGTTGCTACATCATTATAGGCCTCAGTTAGTTGCTTGAAGTAGATGATACTCCCAGTTGCAGCTAGAAAAACCATACCAATAAACATACCGATAAATAGCAGAACACCATTGCCTCTCATCAGTGCGTCGTAATTCTCTGGATAACTTCGAAACATTGCATTCTCTGGAAGTACTTTCGACATTTGTTTGCTAAGCGCAAGGGCATCTCTTGGTTGTTCCATCATGATTGATTGGATTGTTATGTTATTTTTGCTAGGTAGTGTTTTTGCCACATCATCAGAGACAACAATGAGGTGATAAATTGTGTTAAAGGGTAAGTCTGTGATAATTTTTGTGATTGTTACTTTTTGTTTGGTGCTATTTTTTAAGGTGAAGCCTTGATTTAGTACTTCGTTTTCAGAAGCCGAATCAGATGAGATAAGTGCGGCTTCATTGTTTTCTAGTTGTGCCAATTTTGAACTATTTTGTTTTTCTAGAGCGAGTAGTTTATTGTAAGCTGTAAGACCAATAACTGCAAAACCATTTTTAGACTCGTATGCAAATGGCATCTCTTTATCGCTTGTGGCTTTTACATAGCTAATGGTTGTTTCCTGGTGCCCAGTTATTGGAGATTGTGTGTTATTTCGGGCAAGTGTTAGTGCTGCTTTATTACTTTTTTCATCCACAATATGATATTCAAAAGTAGCTGGGTTATTTAAACTAGCACTTTTACCCGTATTATTATAGATACCTGCAACCATGCCAATTGCAACTAATGTCATGCCAGTCAAAACGGCGATAGTAGAAAGCGTTCTGGCATTTGAAGCGATTCGGAATGCAAGTTGTGAATTACTTATAATATTTGTGCCATTATAGAAAATCCGTTTGTTTTTACGAATTTTATTGAGTAAGAATGGTAGGAAATTGTTAAGTAAGAGCACAGTTCCAGTAATAACTAACGTCATAATGACTGCCATGCCGAGTCCAAATTTGAGCTCCCCCCAAATAGAATTCGTCGTTATTAGAGGTTGTAAAGCAATAAAGTAGCCACCCAGAATTAAAATGAGCGCGAGTATTGCTAAGAATGGATTGTTTTTTGGTGTTTTTTCACGTTTACTTTCTGAGTGGAATAGCTCAAGTAATGTCGTTCGGTAAATGATGCGGTAACTGGTAATCGATGTAATCAGTGTAATGATAATAAAAATCACAACCGTATTGACAACAGCATCGATAGAAAAAACAAAATTACTAATTGCATCAAGCTTCATGACCTGGATTAATATCGCGACGAATAGTTTGGACAAAAGTGTACCAAGGCCTATCCCAATAACGAGAGCAACAACACCCATTAGAAAATTCTCATAAAATAGCATCCGGCCGATTTCTTTTTTACGAAGACCTAGAAGGGAGTATATGCCAATCTCTTTTTTTCGCTTACGGGTAAAGAAGTGATTGGAATACAAAATAAAGATAGCGACGAACATAATCAAGATGATAGATGATGCGTTAAAAATACTGGAAAGATTGTCATCATTATCGATACGAGCAACGACTGTTGGATCTTTCGACAGCGATACAAATGTATAATAAATCATGATCGAGAAAATCATGGAGGCAAAGTAGAGAAAATAGTGAATGAAATTATGTTTTATATTTTTTTTTGCTAGATCAAATAATGTCATTTATATCTCCTCCCAATTGTGCCAATACATCAAGAATTTTTTGGAAAAATTCTTTGCGGGTTTGTGCGCCACGATAAATCTCGGTATAAAGTGCGCCATCTTTAATAAACAAAATTCGTTTACAGAAGCTGGCGGCATAGGCGTCATGTGTTACCATCATGATTGTTGAATATTTTTGTTCATTCAGTCTTTTTAAATTTTCTAATAAATCTGTTGCTGATTTTGAGTCAAGAGCACCAGTAGGCTCATCCGCAAAAATTAAACTAGGATCGGCTATTATTGCGCGACTTGCAGCTGTGCGTTGTTTTTGTCCACCAGAGATTTCGTTAGGGTATTTATCTAAAATATCGCGAATATGGAATGTGTCGGCTACTTCTTCTAGTCGTGTTTCCATGTCCTTTACAGAATGTTTTGCGAGTGCAAGGGGTAATATGATATTTTCGCGAACGCTCAGTGTATCAAGCAGGTTATAATCTTGGAAAATAAATCCTAGCTTGTCGCGACGAAACGAAGACATCTGTTCCTCATTCATTGTTGCCAGTTCTTGACCAGAGATTTTGATTGTACCAGAAGTAGATTGGTCAATGGTGGAGAAGACGTTAAGTAGCGTTGATTTACCGGCACCGCTTGGCCCCATGATACCAACAAAATCCCCCTTCTCAATTTCCAGATTGATATTGTCTAAAGCTGTGTAAAGATTGCCTTTTATACCATAAACTTTACAAACATTTTGTGCCTGTAGAATTACCTTCATGTAAATTCCTCCTATTATAGATGACTTATACTATCAGTGTAGCGATAAAAGTAAGTGTAAACCATTGCCCAAGATGACATTATGAATGAAGAAGCTTACACTTTTGTAACACAACGCAATCCAAAAAGAGTTTTAAGACAGCTTCTTCCCGTGGTATACTTACTTGAAATAGATAAGGCTAAGTTTTTTAGGAGGGAGCATGTGGATATGAAAAAAATCGGGTTAATCGGTGGGATGAGTTGGGAATCAACAGCAGAGTATTATCGGATTATTAATGAGCATATTCGTGAAATATTGGGGGAGCTTCATTCGGCTGAGATTATTTTGCATAGTGTGGATTTTTATGCGATTGAGAAGTTGCAACAAGAGAATAGATGGCATGAGGCGGGATTGTTGCTCGCAGATATAGCAGTGAAATTGGAGCGAGCTGGTGCGGACTTTATTTTGATTTGTACGAATACGATGCATAAAGTGGTACATCAGGTGGAAGAAATGATTGGAATCCCGATTATACATATTGCGGAGCCGACGATTAGGGCAATTCAGGAGCGGGGATTGGTGCAGATTTTATTACTTGGTACGCGGTATACGATGGTGGAGGATTTTTATAAAGGGCGTTATGTAGGAAGCGGGATTGGGGTTCAGATTCCAGTTGGTGGTGGTTTGGAGACTGTGAATCGCATTATTTTTGAGGAGTTGTGTCTGGGTATTATCCGTGAAGAATCGCGGGCAGAGATGCTAGCTATTATTGAAAAAGCGAACATAGAAGGGGCGCAAGGTGTTATTTTGGGGTGCACGGAACTGGAATTGCTTATTCATGAGTCTGACGTTGCGCTACCAATCTTTAAAACTGCGGAACTTCACGCCAAATATGCAGCAAAGGAAGCCTTGCGATGAGGCGCTAAAACCGTTATAATTTGGATAAGGCGTAATGAAATTTTGAAAAGAGGTTTTTGAAGAATGGGAAAAAGCTCGATTTACGGGTTAACGATGGCGCAGCTTGGGGACTGGTTTGAGGAAAAGGGCGAGAAGAAATTCCGTGCGACGCAAGTGTGGGATTGGCTTTATGTCAAACGTGTCACAGAGTTTGCGCAAATGTCAAACTTGAATAAATCATGTGTGGACATGCTGGAGGAACACTTCACAATGCACACATTAAATGAACAAATTAAACAGGAATCCAAAGATGGGACAACGAAATATTTATTCCAATTATCGGATGGTAACTTGATTGAAACGGTTATGATGACACATTCATACGGGCTTAGCGTTTGTGTAACGACGCAAGTGGGATGTAATATCGGTTGTACTTTTTGTGCAAGTGGGTTGCTGAAGAAACAGCGTGATTTGAATGCTGGCGAGATTGTTGAACAAATTATGAATGTGCAACTTTATCTGGATTCGAAGGGCAATGGCGATCGTGTCAGCCATATCGTAGTCATGGGGATTGGGGAGCCATTTGATAACTATGATAACGTGATGGATTTCCTTCGTGTTGTGAACGATCAGAAGGGTTTAGCTATTGGAGCGCGCCATATTACGGTATCAACAAGTGGTCTAGCACCGCGTATTATTGATTTTGCTAATGAAGATATTCGTGTTAATTTAGCCGTCTCTTTACATGCTCCAAACAACGACTTACGTACGCGTGTGATGCGAATTAACAAAACCTATCCATTAGAAAAATTGATGGAAGCAGTCGAATATTATTTGGAGAAAACGAATCGCCGTATCACGTATGAGTATATCATGCTAAAAGATGTCAATGATCACAAGCAAGAAGCACTTGAGTTGGCGGCTCTAATTGGTGAGAAGCGTCATTTGGCTTGGGTGAACTTGATTCCTTACAATCCGGTTGACGAGCATGATCAATATCAACGCAGTGATGCTGCAGTTATTGATGCGTTTTATGAGACACTGAGACGCAAAGGGATTAATTGTGTCGTTCGTCGTGAACATGGGACAGATATTGACGCTGCGTGTGGGCAATTGCGTAGTAAACAAATTAAGAAAAAAGGCGTTCGTGAACGGATGCGTGAAAAAGCAGAAGCTGAAGCAAAACAACAAGCTACTGCAGAATAATATTTAGAATAAGAAGAAGTTCGCGAATGATGCGAGCTTTTTCTATATATAAGGAGCTGCGAATGATGAAAGCATTGGTTTTTAATGAATTTGGAGGTTCAGATGTATTGCAATATGTAGATATACCAGATGCAGTGGCTGGTAAGGGAGAAATTTTACTAGAAATGACTGCGATTGGTTTGAATTTTGCAGATATTTATCGTCGTAAGGGGAATTACCATCTTGTTGGTGAGGCGCCGTACGTGCTTGGATATGAGGGGGCAGGCGTTGTTGTAACGCTTGGTGAGGGTGTGACGGATTTTACGATTGGTGATCGTGTAGCGTTTGTTGATGTGCCACTTGCAAATGCGGAATTGGTTGCAGTTCCCGTCACACAAGCAATCCCCATTCCAGATTCGATTGGAGATGATATCGCGGCCTCTGTATTGTTACAAGGTTTGACGGCTAGCTATTTGGCAAAGGATAGCTATGCGATTAAATATGGGGATATGGCGCTTGTTCATGCTGTTGCTGGTGGCGTTGGTCAAATGTTGACGCAAATTATCACATCGCTTGGCGGCAAAGTAATCGGTCTGACTTCGAGTGAAGAAAAAGCAGTAATTGCACAGAAATTAGGCGCGGAAGAGGTTTTATTGTACAGTGATAATTGGGCCGAAAAATTAAGTGGAAAAATCGATGTAGCATATGATTCTGTGGGCTCAATGCTAATGGATAGCTTCCAAACTGTTCGTGAGAAAGGCACAGTCGTTTTTTACGGTATGTCCGGTGGTGATCCCTTGCCTGTGGATCCGCGGATGTTGATGGATGCTTCTAAAACATTGACTGGCGGAGATTTGTGGAGTTTTTTAACGAGCAAAGAAGAGCGAATCAAGCGCTCGCATGCCCTTTTTGAAATGATTAGTACCGGGAAAATAACGGTGAACAAGCCGCGGAAATTCGCATTATCAGATGGAAAAACTGCACATGACTTGTTGGAGAGCAGAAAAAGTACCGGAAAAATTTTATTAATACCATAAAAAATAGCAGGAAGCTCGGATTTTAAGCTGAAATCCGATTTTCCTGCTATTTTTACGCTTTTTGTCGTTCTAAAATAGTGTCCAACTGGGCATAATCTGTAGGAGAAGGCGGGATATTCCAAAGCAACCCATTGGCTTGCGTGTCGGCTTGCTCATAAAGAGGGAAATCGCTAATAATTAAATCAATTCCAGCATGTAGCTCGTGTGTTGTTACTTCCTGGCAAACGATAATTTGATCCGCGGAATATCTCCGCTTGATTTCACCACGAAGAAACTCTTCCCATAAATAACCGTTTTGAGAAATAATTTTGACGTGAAGGGCATCATGCTGTTGGGCTTGCTGCATTAAGATGCTATAAATACCAACTAGATGATTGGTAATCACAGACTTATTTGGGCGAATATATGAGAAATGTGGATTTTCTTCATATTTCGTTAAGATGTTGTGGATTTGTTTGGAGAGATGAGCTTTTTCTGGGGAAACTTGAGGAAGAGGAATATCTGGCAACACATTTATTTTATTGATAAACGTGAAGTGTACTAAGAAGTCCAGTGTTTCTGTGAGGGCGATATTTTTCTCGTTGTCAGGATATTCATCTAGTATGCTAGTAAGTTCAGAGGCCAGTACGTGGTTTGGCAAGTAAATTTCCGAGTTGCACTGCGCTCTAGCTTCTATGAAAAAGCTATCTGTATGCTTAAAATGGGTCCAAAAAGCAGTGACTAGTGTGAAATAGCGTTCATGCTTTGAGAGGGGCGCATCGATGATTTTTTCGAGAAGGGTATAATCAATTGTGGCATTTTCAGGTTGCAATGCATTGAGTTCATCCCATTTTTGTAACCAGTGATTTTGAATGGTAAAAGCTTGTTCTTGCTTAACGCGTGTTAGTGTAACAGCAATCGCAATCGCATATTTAATTCGTGAAGATAGTGAAAAATGGATGTGGTAAAAAGCTTCTACTTGGAGGATAAATTGATTGATGTTTTCATAGGGGATGTCTGGAAAGGGCCATTCAGTGTAAGGATAAGATTTACTATAAATTTGGTAGTAGAAATAACGAAGATTGATTTCAGGCCCTTTGATAGCAAGAGGTTGTGTTTCTAAAACAAGATTACTATCAGCCAGATACGTATCAATTTGACGAATACGACGATACATGGTCGGTAGGCTACTATAGTTATCAGTCGCCCATTCGGCTAGATTCTTTTTTTTGCCAGTAAAAATGTCTTTTGCCAGTAAATATAGATGGGAACTGCTTACGACAAGTGCATAGAGGTAGTCGAAATTGACATGTTCACCGACAGAAAGCAAAATATTTCGAGAGCTGTCTTCATATACATGAGCGATGTTAGGATCGAACAGTTCTTGCAACGATAAAATATCGCGCTCTAGTGTTTTGATTGAGCAGTGCAATAAGTCAGCTAACTCTTTCTTTTGATATGTTTGCGGGGATTTAAATAATGTCTGTAGTAAATTGAGTTTACGGTACTCCGAAGCGACAATTAAATTTTTCAAAAATGGACACACTCCTAGCTCATAGATTCACATTCGGCTACAGGGACAGACACGAAGGAACACCGTGCCTTGAATCGGCGCGGTGGCTCATAGTTGCATGAAGATATGTTTGCTATTTTGTTCAATTTGTTAACTATATCATATCATAATCCATTTGTCATCACTTTTAAGGAAAAAGAAGCCATAAAACAACCGGAATTGTGACAATACTAAGAACAGTGCTGATAAAAGTTGTGCTGGATACGAGATCTGGCTTCGTATTGAATTGCACTGCGAGTAAAGTTGTGTTAGCAGCTGTTGGCATTGCCGCAAGTAGAATCATGATTTGTTTCGTCATCGGGTCTACTGGTAAAACAAGCGTGAACAATACAGCGATAAGAGGGGAAATGAGGAGTCGCAAAATAAGCGAAATCGAGACTTTAGGAATATCGATTCGGCGAAATGATATGACGGCTAATTGCATGCCCAACACAATCATAATCGTTGGAATTGCTGCATCCCCGACCAATTTCACACAGGTCATCACGCCCGCTGGCACTGGTAGATGGATAAGTTGGAGGACAATACCTAGTAGCGCCCCGTAAGCGACTGGCATTCGGACGACACGTTGCCAAACCATTTTCATACTGGCCGTTTGTGAACTTCCTCGTGCCGCGAAGAAGACTCCAATCGTACTCATTACAAGCTGTTGTAACACCATTAAAATAACAGCAATATCAAGCCCAGCAGCGCCAAAAATCAGCAAAACAACTGGCGTTCCATAATTCCCATTGTTCATAAAAGCTGAAGCGAGAATCATCGCGCACGCATCTTGAATATCGTAGTTCATCACCTTTGCAATTACATAAATAATCGCGATAATAGACAAACAAAGCCCCACGACAAAAATCAATAAATAGGCATAATCCATCGTTAATTTATTCGTGTAGAACGTATTAAACGCCAAAAACGGCGACATTAAATAAAGCGTTAACTTCGATAAATTCGGAATATCAAACTTAAGCGTTTTCTGTCCAATAAAACCAATTGCAAAAATCCCGAAAATCGGCAATAAAATCAAAACAAACTCCATGCAAAAATCCCCTTTTCTGTAAATATCAACTTATTTTACTATCTTAGCATATTTCGTTAGTAACACCGAAAAAAGAAACGCGATGCTAAGAAAAAATTTAGCGTACACGTTTCTTTTTCATTATTTAGTTACAGTTTTCTTGCCTTGAGGACGAATGTCTTTCACGAATAGGCTCAGAATCAAGCCCACAACCGCGAAGGCTACGGCAACGAGAAACGCCGCTTTCATACCGTCAAGGTTTGCTGTCATAGCTTGACTTTGGAACGCTTGTGGATCAGACATTGCTAATGCTTTTCCTGGCATATTATCTTTCGTTACGTTACTCAATACAGTAATCAGAATTGCTGTACCAATCGAACCGGCAACTTGACGAATTGTATTGTTCACCGCAGTACCGTGACTCATCATGTTTAGTGGCAATGAGTTCATACCAGCTGTTGACATCGGCATCATGACCATTGAAATACCGAAGAAACGCACGGCATAAAAGACGATAATGTACATAGTAGACGTATCTTTTGTCAAGAACATAAACGGAATTGTTCCAGCTACAAGTAATGTCATACCAGTAATCGCGAGTAATTTCGGTCCAATCTTATCAAAAATAATACCGGTAATTGGGCTCATAACTCCCATCACGATAGCACCTGGAAGTAATAGTAATCCAGAATGTAGCGCTGTTTCACCAAGAATATTTTGAATATAAAGTGGCAATACGATTTCTGCACCAATCATAGACATCATAACAATCGCACTAATAATAGTGGATAGCGTGAAAACTGGTGATTGGAAAACGCGAAGTTCGAGCATCGGTTTTTCCATTTTAAGTTGGCGCCAGATGAATAGGACTAAGCCGATAGCACCAACGATGAACATTGTAATCACAAGTCCGTCTGTCCAACCATCCGTACCCGCACTACTAAAGCCGTAAAGAAGGGCACCAAATCCAATTGTTGAAAGGGCAATCGAGAGAATATCGATTTTTGGATTCGTAAGTTCAACTACTTTTCTCATTGCGAAAAAGGCAAAAATAATATCAAGAACTGCGATTGGAATCAAGATAATGAAAAGCATATGCCAATCATAGCTATCAACAATCCAACCTGATAAAGTCGGCCCGATAGCAGGCGCAAAAGCGATAACTAATCCGACCATTCCCATCGCTGCCCCACGACGATCAGGTGGGAAAATAAGTAGGAAAATGGTTTGCATTAGGGGCATTAGAATTCCGGCCCCAGCTGCTTGAATAATCCGTCCAGTTAGAAGCAATGCAAAGCTATCTGAGAAAGCTGAGATTACCGTACCAGCTGTAAAGACGATCATCGCTGTTAAAAATAGCGTTTTCGAGTTAATTTTACCGATTAACATTGCCGTAATTGGAATCATAATCCCGTTAGTAAGTAGGAATGCTGTTGTTAGCCATTGCCCTGTAGCTGCTGTGATGTTTAAATCGACCATAATGTGCGGAAGAGCTGTTGAAAGAATCGTTTGGTTTAAGATAGCAACGAATGCCCCCACAAGCATTACTGTCATTAATAACATACGATTATAAGGTTTCCCGTGAATATCCACGGGTTGTTCCGCGTGTGCTGTTTGTGTCATGTTCAATCTCCTTTTGATTTAAAAATAATTAGTTCACTTAATTAACTATTTGATTATTATAGGGCAATTTACGAAAAGAGTCAATGGAAAAGTTAAAAAAAAAATGGAAGTATCCATATTGTTGCTTTGATAAGGCGAAAATGATTACGCTATCTTTGTTTATACTACTCATTTGCAACTAAAAAAGATGGCAAAAAGAAATGAATCTTTATTACCATCTTCGTATTGTAAAATTACCTACCGTCACCATACTCCCAGCTTCGGATGGCATCATCTTCATCAAATGAAACGAGAACATCGACAACTCCTTTGACGCTTAGAATATTTTCTTCGAGGCGATCTTTGACATCATCCACTTGTGCAAGCGTCATTTCGGGATCGAGTTCCACCTCGACTTCCACATGGAAAAAGTCGCCTTCTTTTAAAACAGTGATGACTTGGATGTCTTTAACGTCTGGATCGCTCATTACGAGTTGACCAATTTGTACTTGCAATACTTCATCGGACTCACCAATCGCCCCAGCCGCGTTATCCAAGAACACTTTTCCAACAACGATAAACATCATAATCCCGATTAAGGCAGACGCGATTCCCTCTGCTTGATGGTACGGTGTGAAATAGGAAATAATGATGGCAATCATCGCCAAAAGTCCGCCGCCAGTTGCAACGGAATCTTCTAAGAAAACGAGACGAGTCGCGGCTTTAGCTTTACTGAAATTCGCGAGACTATCTTTGAAAAGTTTCAAACCGCGAGATTTCAAGCCAACATCGTGCGCAATTTCGTGCATTGCTTTTACGAGAACAAAACCTTCTAAAATCGTACAGACCCCGAGAACAATCAAGTTAATGAGGAAACCGGTCGATTCTGTTGGATGGAAAATGTGCGAAATTCCTTCTTTAATTGTTTCAAATGCCATGATACCTACAATTAGAACGGCTCCGAGAAGAACAAGATTTACGACACGACCAAAACCATTGGGAAAGCGCTTTGTCGGGCGTTTCTTGCTTAGTGCAGAACCAACAAACACGAAAAATTGATTGGCAGCATCACCAAGACTGTGTAACGTTTCAGCGAACATCGCGACATTTCCTGTGAATATATAGGTGATTCCTTTAATGATAGATACAAGGACGTTGACGATTGCGGCGGTAAGTGCCGACTTGTTTCCCTTTTTTAGTAACTGAAATATTTCTTTCAAAAGTTTTCCTTCTTTCTAAATTTAGCTTTTATATAAATGGATCAAAGTAGTCATACTCTGTTACTCCACCCTGAACGGGTCTACTAATTCTGATTAACTCATTCACAATTTTCTTCGCATCATCACCAAAAACGGGCAGAGGTTGGTAATTATTTTCGTGTAGAGCGCCATCTGAGTTCTCATAAGTTGGAACGATGGAAAGATTTTTTAAGACTACCTTACCATTATCTTCTGTAAAGCGCAATCGGAACATTGAGGTCATCCGAGAAAGCAGCGTTGGATCAGCGCCAAAAGCGAAGTCACCCATGCTATACACGATGTACTTACCATTATATTTCTCAACACTCTCTAAGCGGTGAGGGTGGGAACCCATGATAATGTCAGCGCCAGCATCAATAATAGCATGGCCGTATTGGGTTTGGTAATCGACTGGTGTTTCACGGTATTCGACTCCCCAGTGCATATTCACAATGATTAGATTATTGGGCTTTTTGTATTTCTTTACATCTGCTTCTATTTTTGCAAGGTAGCTCGCGGATTGCTGACTTGCACGGCAATCATAGCCAAGTAAGACAGTTTCGATACCGCCGATTTTAGTGATGAGCGGCATGTCCTTATTGAAAACAGGGATATTGTTGTCTTCAAAAGCTTTCAAGGTGTCGTCATAACCAATTTGAAAATAATCCATTGTATGGTTGTTAGCGAGATTTGCTGCATCAACACCACTCGCTGGTAAAAAGGCGACATGTTTAGGATCACTCTTGATGCGCCACATTTTCACTTCGGCTCTCGTGGCATTCGTAAAGGCACTTTCCGCGTTAATTACCGTATAGTCATCTGATTTGAACCACGGTAGACAGTTTTGGAAAACATAGGTATTGGTGCCATTGTTTTTCTTGAAAACGTTATCGAATTTGAGGTGTTCAGGCGTTTCAGGATAGGTACCAAACGAGTTGTCACCGACCATAGTTAGCGTGATAACCCCTTTTTGCTTGAGCCCCTGTTCATAGTTCGCTGCAGCTGCATAAAACCATTGGTACTGAGTTGTTTTAGTGATGTTACTGCACTTCTTTTCGCTTTCGACAAAAGTTGGATAGACTTTGCCAAGCGCTTTTTTATCACTGTTTCCAGATTTGTATTGTTGTAGCGCTTCTAGGCAAGCTTTTAAATTTTTAATATAGGAACTGTTGGAATTATTCGTTAATTTATATTCCTTTACGTTTTTCATGAGAGCTGCTAATTGTTCCTGTGAATCAGAATCGCCCCCAGAATTTGCAAGGGATTCTAGCGTAATTCTCGTTTGTTCGGAAAGCTGTTGAACGGATTTCTGGGTGATATTTTTGAGTGGTTTTTCTGTAGGTGGTTGATTCAAAGCGTGTACGGTCCAAAAAATACCTACTGCAAAAAAAAGAATGATGATGCCTGGAATAAGGAATGTTTTTTTCTTCATATTGTGCTCCTTTCAAGAGCGATTTTCTTTTAGTATATTATGTGAGAAGAGAGATGGCAATGTATAAAAATGGAATGGCCCAATCCCGAATACAAATCAGGATTAGGCCACTTGTTTAAGTCTATTAACTTCTTAGTCCGCGTCCTCTGTCGATTAAATACCAACAAATTGCGTACAGCACAACGATAAAAAGGATGAGGATGGCGATTGACCACATCACTGAAATATCTGTCGTTCCCAGGAAGCCAAAGCGGAATCCTGAAACCATATAAACAATCGGATTGACTTTTGATACAGCTTGCCAAAATGGTGGTAGCATGGAAATCGCATAAAACACGCCTCCGAGATACGTCAATGGCTGCAAAACAAAGGTTGGAATAATGGATACATCGTCAAAAGATTGAGCAAAAATACCGTTTAGTAAACCCGCTAATGAAAATAGAATCGCTGTCATGAGTAACGTTAAAATAACGAGTAGCCATGAATGGACAGCGAGCGGTACGAAAAATAACGAAACGAGTGTAACGAGCGCTCCAACTAGAATGCTTCGACCAATTCCACCAAGGAGAAAGCCCCAAATGATGACATGAGTTGGCACCGGTGCAATCAGTATTTCCTCAATATTTTTCTGGAATTTTTGCGAGAAAAAGGAAGATGATACATTGGAATAAGAGCTCGTGATGACAGACATCATAATAAGTCCGGGTACGATAAACTCCATATAAGAAAATCCACCAACTTGGCCGACACGACTGCCGATTAAGTTACCGAAAATAACGAAATATAATGACGTCGTAATGACTGGTGGTACTAAAGTTTGAATCCAAATCCGCATATAGCGATTGGTTTCCTTGACTGCTAGACTTTTTAAAGCTGTAAAATAAAGATTAAACATGATTCCCCTCCGCTTGGTGTGTCTCTTCTGTGATTTTCAGGAAAAGTTCTTCCAGACGATTGGACTTGTTGCGCATGGATAAAACTTGAATTCCTTGTTTGGTCAGTTGTTCAAAAACGTCATTAATTCCTTGATTGCGCTCGACTTCGACTTCGAGTGTTGCGTCGTCCTCTAAATTATATTTGTATCCTGTAATTTCAGGTTTTCTATTAGAAGGCGCTAAGTCAAAAATAAACGTTTCAAACTGCAATTTGCCTAAAAGTGCTTTCATGCTTGTATTCTCGATTAGCTCACCGGACTGAATAATTCCGATATTGCGGCAGAGCATTTCGGCTTCCTCTAGGTAATGCGTTGTCAGAATAATCGTCGTGCCGCCAACGTTCAATTCTCTGAGATAATCCCACATTTCGCGTCTTAGTTCGATATCAACGCCAGCCGTTGGTTCGTCCAAAATGAGTAAACGCGGTTCATGCATCAACGCGCGAGCAATCATTAAGCGCCGTTTCATACCACCAGAAAGCATCCGGGCACGAACATCCCGTTTTTCCCAGAGACCAGATTGTTTTAAGTATGTTTCGCTTCGTTTTAGCGCTTCTTTGCGAGAAACACCGTAATAGCCAGCTTGGTTCACAACGATTTGTTGGACGGTTTCAAACGGATTGAAATTAAATTCTTGCGGAACTAGCCCAATTTGCTGCTTTGCACGAACTAAATCGGTATCGATATCATAGTCAAAAACTTTTACTTTTCCGGACGTTTTGTTGACCAGTGATGTGATGATTCCGATTGTTGTTGATTTCCCAGCGCCGTTTGGGCCTAACAATGCGTAAAAATCCCCTTCTTGTACGGTTAAATCAATTCCCCGTAACGCTTGAACGCCTGTCGCATATACTTTTTTTAAGCCTGTTATTTCGAGTGCATATGTCATTTAATAACTATCTCCTTTTTTGTGTATGATTCGGTTTTTTCATCAGAAAGTAATTGTACCATGGAATCCATGAAATCTCTTATAAACGTTTCTTTTAACGCGTAGTAATGCCACTGACTTTGTTTTGTTACAGAAACGATTCCGGCCTTCTCCAGTGATTTCATATGGTGGGAAAGCGTTGGCTGAGTGAAGTCAAAATATTTTAAGACATCACAGGCACACAAACTACCGGACGATAAGAGGTGGATGATTTTCATTCGGCTTGGATCTGCCATAGCTTTGAGTATTAATGAAGTTTTTTCATAGTTCATTTTTAACCTCCTCATATATAGACGAATACCTATGTAGAATATAGATTAGTATAAATGTAATGTCAAGTTGTTGCGGCTCTTAGGAAATGTATTTTATTTCCTTAGAGCCGCAATATGAGTGCGAGCGAAGAGAGCATTCGTTCCATGCAGTGAATCATGATAGGCGTCTCCGGATCCAGCTTCGGCGGCCAAATCCTCGAAATTTACACAGCCTCCGAAAAAATCAAGGGCGGATTTTCTCTGCGCCTGTTTAAAATTTTTGTTGTGTCTCTTAGGAAATATATTTTATTTTCTTAGAGCCGCAATATGAGTGCGAGCGAAGAGAGCATTCGTTCCATGCGGTGAATCATGATAGGTGTCTCCGATCCAGCTTCGGCGACCAGCTCCTCGAAAATTTCGCGACCTCCAAAAAAGTCAGAAGCGGACTTTTCTTACGGTCCCTAACAATTTTTTTCGAATCTAACGGGCCGCCTCAGCTTTTCATGTTATACTTAATAAAAGAATACAGATACGAGGTAGAATTATGAAATTTGATAAGATTGGTTCGGATATTGAGAGGGCGCTTGCTGGTTTGGGTTATAAGGAAGCGACGGAGGTGCAGCGTGAGGTTGTGCCGCTAGTTTTGGAGGAGAAGGATGTTGTCGTGAAGGCGCAGACTGGGAGTGGAAAGACGGCTTCGTTTGCGATTCCAATTTGTGAGCTTGTGGAGTGGAGCGAGAATAAACCGCAAGCGCTTGTTTTGGAGCCAACGCGGGAATTGGCGGCACAGGTTCAGGCAGATTTTACGAACATTGGGCGGTTTAAGCGCATTAAAGCGACGGCGATTTTTGGAAAGTCTCCTTTTGCAAAACAAAAATTGGAATTGAAGCAGAAAAGTCACGTTGTCGTTGGAACGCCGGGTCGGACGCTGGATCATATTGAAAAAGGTACGCTAAGCTTGGAGAAAGTGCGCTATTTGGTCATTGATGAGGCGGATGAAATGCTGAATATGGGCTTTATCGAGCAAGTTGAGGCAATTATCCAAGCACTACCAAATGATCGCGTGACAATGCTGTTTTCAGCTACATTACCAGCAGATATTGCAATGTTGAGTGACAAATATATGAAGGTGCCAGAGCATGTCGAAATTGCTGCTACGGGGCTAACGACCGCAGACATTACACATGAAAAAGTGACAGTGAAAGACGATAGCAAAATGGTCGCGTTACGTGATACGCTGATTGTGCAGAATCCGGAGAGTGCGATTATTTTTTGCCGGACGCAAGAGCGCGTGGATGAAACGTATGACCAGTTGCGCCGCATGGGATATCCTGCTGAGAAAATCCATGGTGGCTTAACACAAGAAGATCGGTTTGGCGTGATGAACGATTTTAAACGTGGCCTGTTTCGCTTTTTAGTTGCAACGGATGTGGCGGCGCGTGGGATTGATATTGAGAATATTTCACTTGTCGTAAACTACGATGTGCCACTCGAAAAAGAGAGTTACGTTCACCGGACAGGCCGGACGGGGCGCGCTGGGCGTAGCGGAAAAGCAATCACTTTTGTAACGCCGTTTGAGGACCGTTTTATTGGTGAGATTGAGGAGTACATTGGCTTTGAAATACCACAAGTCGATTTGCCGAATGATGCGATTGTAGCCGCTCGTAAACCAGCATTTGATGAGAAAATGGAAGAAGCACCAATCGTGAAGAAAGATAAGAGCGCGGCGCTGAGTAAAGACATTATGAAAATTTATTTTAACGGTGGCAAAAAGAAGAAACTGCGCGCTGTGGATTTCGTGGGGACGATTGCAAAGTTGGAAGGAATTAGTGCAGATGATATCGGGATTATTACGATTGAGGATAACGTATCGTTTGTTGAAATTCTGAACGGTAAAGGCGCACAAGTTGTGAAAGCAATGCAAACCGTCACTGTGAAAGGGAAAAAATTAAAAGTCAGTAAAGCACGGAGATAAGAGAAAGATGCCTAGTCAGCGCGATTAGGCATCTTTTTTCTGCAGTTTTTCGACGGCTGGGAGATTTGCGGGTGACCAATTCAAATGCTGCATTTCGCTAGAATCGAGCCATTGCATCGCTTGGTGTACGTGCAGAGTTGGTTCACCAGTGATGAGTTCGCACAGAAAACAAGTAAGATGGACGTTGGCAAATTCATAAGCATAAACAGTGTGCTGAAAAGCTTGCATTACGGCGATGTCACAACCGATTTCTTCTTGAGCTTCACGAATAAGAGCCTGTTCGGGCGTTTCACCAGGCTCGATTTTGCCACCAGGAAACTCCCAGTCAGCGCCGTTTATCGCGGAGTCAGCACGCTGGACACAGAGGATTTTTCCGTTCTTTTGAATAATAGCTCCGACGACATGGATGTTTTTTTGCATGGGTTTCCTCCTTTTTTCCTTATCATAGCATAATAATCCCTGAATTGTGTTTTCTTTGAATATGGCAATATTTATTGGGTCTTCGATTACCTAGTCAAAAAAAGCATAGAGAATAGAAAGCGCACTAAAATTATAGTTAGAGAGCTGTTTAACTAATTTTTATTGTAAACTTACATGGATTAGAGGTAAAAAATAGTCAAATAAGCTATAATAAGAATAGTGGAAATTTACTAACAAGGTGGATTGAGATCAAATGGATGAAGATTTTTATAATAGTAATGATGCAAATGAGGTTAGGGAACCCGTTGCAGAATATGTTATTGAAGAACAAGCACAGCAAGTAAACTTGGAGATTCTAAGAGGGGAAGCAGGGCTCTCTAAAATAGATAAACAACAGAACAAATATGTTAACGATATATCACAAAAAGCGTCAGCAGATGAAACAACTAGATTGGTTTACAACGAAGCAGAGCAACTGTTAGATGTATTGAAGGAAGAATTGTTAACATGTGATAGTTTCGATATTGTTGTTAGTTTCATAAGAACTTCTGGATTGAGTTTGTTAGTGAGCACCCTAGATCAGCTCCAAAAAGCAGGTGTTAAAGGTAGAATTATTACCACTACATATTTAAACATTACAGAGCCAAGTGCAATGGAAACGCTGTTACAGTATCCAAATATTGAAACAAGAATTTATCAACCGCAGAGTAGTATAGATAGTTTTCATGCTAAATCTTATATTTTTTATCGCAAAAATGATGCCGATTCAATTATTTTGGGTTCTTCCAACATTTCAAAAGCAGCATTGAAATATGGAGAGGAATGGAATTTACGTACTTATGAAAAAGAATCAGATAGTGTTATCAGAACAGGTCAGTCGAGATTCGAACATCTTTGGAAGCATGATAATATTGCATGTTTGGATGAAGCTTATGTTAGTGGTTATAAAGAATATTGCCGAATTAAAGACGGGAAATCAACATATAAAGCTAGCTTTAACAATTCTCAAACGCTGGATTCAGGGGAGTTAAAGCCTAATTCAATGCAGGATGAAGCTCTGGTAAATATACAGAAATCTATGGATAATGGGCATACTAGAGGGCTTGCCATTGCGGCTACAGGAACAGGTAAAACCTATCTGGCTGCTTTTGCTGCAAAGGATATTGGAGCTAGTTCAGTTCTTTTTGTAGCACACCGCATAGAACTTTTAACAAATGCTTATCGGACATTCCAACGAGTGTTTGATGATGACTCTAAATCGTTTTCTTATTATGTAGGTGAAAAAAAGGAGTTGGCTAAATATACATTTGCATCGATGCAGACACTTGCCAAAGACTTAGAAATCATTTCAAAGAAACATTTTGATTTTGTTATTATTGATGAGTTCCACCGCGCAGCAGCTCCACAATATGAACGATTAATTGCACATTTTCAGCCTAGATTTTTGTTGGGGCTAACTGCAACGCCTGAGCGGACCGATAGGTTAAATATATATGATTTGGCAGAAAATAATGTAGTCTCTAATATACGATTGGAAGAAGCTTTAGAAAGAGAGTTGTTAGCACCTTTTCATTATTTTGGTATATCAGATAATACGGTATTAGAATTAAACGAAATATCTAGCGATGAACATGAGTTAGTTAAACAATTAAATACTAACAGACGAGTAGACTTGATATTAAAAAATATGAAGAAATATCAGTACAGTGGCGATACATTGCATGGTTTAGGTTTTTGTGTTAATAAAGAACATGCTAAATTTATGAGTGAACAATTTAATTTAAAAGGTATAAGAAGTATATGCTTAACTGGTGAAGATCAAGGCAAAAGAAGAATTGAAATGATTAAACAACTCCAAGATCCAAATAATGGCTTGCAATTTATATTTACCGTGGACATTTTTAATGAAGGTGTTGATATCCCAGAATTAAACTTAATTTTATTTTTGCGCCCTACTGAATCTGCTATTGTTTTCACACAACAATTAGGTCGAGGGTTGAGGAAATCATCAAATAAAGAATATGTCACAGTACTCGATTTTGTTGCGAATCACAGGAAAAGCTATTTAATTCCGGTGGCGTTGATGGGGAATAGTGAACGAGGTTATATAGATAAAAATAAGGTGCGATATATGATAAAGAACGATTTTAAAGAATTAAATGCTAATTTGCATATAGATCTGTCACCAATTGTAAAAGAAGAGATATTACAGACTCTTGATACAACAAGATTTAACACCGCCGATAATATTAAGTCTATATTTAAAGATTTTGATAATGTAGTTAAGCAAAGTACGAGCAGTAATCGGACAGTTCAAATACTTGATTTTGTTAAATTTGAAAACGCTCCAGAGATTAAACAATTATTGTCAAAAACTTATGGAAATATCCATGAAATAAAACAAAAAATAGGACTAGCTGATTCGATTGATATTTCCATTGTCAAAAGCAGTAAATTGACAAAGTTATTTAATAGCATCTCAAGCTTAATTCCAATTCGTAAGTTCTATGATTATATAGCTCTAGTCATTTTGTTGAAAGAGAATAAAGTTAGTTTAAAGGTTGTCCAGAACTATATCGAATACGTATACTCGATAAAAATACCAGAGACGGAAAAGGTCTCAATAGGGTTTGCAATTAATAGATTAATAAATAATAAGGTTCTAGGCCGGAGTTTTCAAACGGATACGGGAACTGTGCACTTGGACCCAGAATTATCAAAAATACTAGTAACAGATGAGTTTAATAAATTGTTAAATGATTACCTTGACTATGGGGTTCACAGTTATGATCAAGAATTTGGTAAAAAAAACCTTGTTCTTGATGACAAATTAAAGCCGTATAAAAAATATAGCAAAATAGATGTAGCGGTATTTGAGGGCTTTGGCGGTGATCTATCGACATGGAATCGAGAAGGTGTTCAATTTTATGATAAATGCTTCTATCTGTTCGTTAATATGGAGAAAGAGGGCGTTGAAAAGCATCTGGAATACAATGATTATTTTGTTGATCAAAATGAGTTCCATTGGCAATCACAAAATAATACAAGCCATAATTCTTCTCGCGGAAAAAAACTTATTAACCACAAAACGCTGGGAATACATGTAAAGTTATTTGTAAGGCGGAAGGCTAAAGAAGATGGTGTCACAGAACCATTTATTTATTTGGGCGAAGTTGACTATGTTAATAGTAATGGTGATATGCCAATGAATGTAACGTGGCGTCTTCACAAATCAATTCCTAAACAATTGTATGGTGAGCTGATATATTAAAAGTTTGAATCATATCTTGAAAGTAGATAAACTTTGAAAGGTATGATTCAAGCTTAATGGTTTTTATGAAAAGGTAAGTTTCTGTAATTTTTGAACAGCTGGAATATCAGCAGGAGCCCAAGCGAGAGATTCTAATTCAGCTGGCTTTAGCCATTTGATAGCGTGATGTTCTAGTAGTTTTGGCTCACCGTAAATTAGATGACATAAAAACGTAGTCAGGTGGACGATGCCAAATTCGTATTCATGAACAGTGTGTTCCACTTGCTCACCAATGGCTACTTTACAGTCCATTTCTTCTTGAATTTCTCGTATTAAAGCGTTTTGAGGTGTTTCGCTTGCTTCAATTTTTCCACCAGGGAATTCCCATTGTAAAGCCAAAGAAGTGTGTGCAGATCTTTGCGCGCATAGAATTTTACCATTTTGAATTATGACCGCACCTACAACATGGATATCTTTTTTCATTTAAAGTCCTCCTAAATTTCGTAGCTCTTTTTATCATAATATAAATGGTATAAATTTTCAAAGACGACTTGAGAAAGTCAGTCCAATTAATAATACTTATTACGAACCATATGAGTGTATGAATAGAATGCTTGGAATTGGAGAGTCTGTCACAAATTCTACATCCAAAAAACATAAGATCCGTGCTATACTAAATCATGTGAACATATAAACAAAGGAGCCTCCCAAAAATGAAAAAAACCGCACTGGTATGTATCGCATTGCTGTCCCTTGTTTTAACAGCGTGCACCCAGCCAACCGACCAACCTACTAAACCAAATATTTCCCCAAAAATTACAAAGAATAAGCCTCTAACCATCTACCAAGCCACCGACATTCACTATCTCTCAAACACGCTCACTGATGGCAAAAAAGCCTTCAAAACCTTTCTCGCAACGGGCGACGGTAAACAACAGAACTACATCACCGAAATCACAGACGCTTTTGTCGATGATGTGAAGGCGCAAAAACCGGATGTTCTTGTTCTCAGCGGCGATATTACGAACAATGGCGAGAAAGTGAGTCATCAGGAAATGGCGGAGAAATTGGCGGACATCGAGAAATCAGGCGTCCAAACTTTTGTTATTCCGGGGAATCATGATGTTTTGAATCCTTATGCGCGAAAGTTTGAAGGGGATAAGCAGATGAAGGCGGAGGATATTACGCCGGATGAGTTTGCTTCGATTTATCATTATTCGGGTTATGATGAAGCTGTGATGCGGGATGATTCAACGCTTAGTTATCTGGTGGCGCCGTCAGAGGATGTGTGGCTTTTGATGGTGGACACGGCGGATTATGAGAATAATAAGCGTTTTGGTGCGCCGGAGACGAATGGATATATTAGTACGCAGACGTTTGCGTGGATTCAAAAGTGTATTGATTTGGCGAAGGAGCATGATGCGGAGCTTGTTACGGTGACGCATCATAATTTGTTGGACCACAGTGAGCTGTTGACGAAGGGTTTCACGATTGTGCAGAACAAGGAAGCGGTGTCGCTTTTTGCGAAGAATGATATTGCGCTGAATCTGAGTGGGCATGTGCACATTCAGGATATTCGGTCGGAAACGGCGCATGATTGCACGATTTATGATGTCGCGACGAGCTCGATGGCAATGTATCCGCAACAGTATGGCGTCGTGAATTATACACCGAATCAGGGGCTAGCTTACAAGACGCAACGTGTAGATGTTGAAAAATATGCTCGGAAAATCAACTCGAAGGACCCGAATTTGCTTCATTTTCAGCAGTATTCGAAGGCTTATTTTGGACAATTTAGCTATACGAAGGCACTCAGTGATTTGTTTCAAAAAGGGATGTATAATCCAGATGATGTGGAGGAAATGGCAAAAACGATGGAACAGGTCAATTTTGCGTATTTCACTGGGGATAAGCGTTTTTTGAATGGTGTAGAGAAGACGCCGGGCTACGCGTTGTGGCAAAAGGCGGATAGTGAAATGATGACGGAGTATATTGATTATATCGTAGCCCATAAGTCGAAAAATGACCTCACGTTGGAAATTCCGAAACGTTAGATAATGGTCAACAGTGATATGTCATGCTATACTTAGTGAGAATGATTATCACTAGGAGGATTATCGATGGCTAAAAATATATCAGAAATTATAATGGAGCGCCGTAGTATCAAGCAGGTAGATGAGACGCCAATCGAACGAAGCGTTATTAATGACATTTTGGAGAAATCGGCTTTTGCGCCATTTCATAGTAAAATTGAGCCTTGGCATGTAGCGGTTTTATCGACGGAATCGGAGAAGCGCCGTTTTGTGGAGGCGATTGTAAATTCAATGGAACGGATGCAAGGTGAGCCATTGACGCATGAACGGCGAGAGCAGATTCGGGTTGGGAATGAGCGTAAGATTGTGGCACCGCCTTATACGTTGATTGTGACGACAGACATTATTGGGAGTGGCAAGAAGGATTTTGAGGCGATTGCTGCGACGAGCGCATTGATTCAGAATATCCAACTTTTGGCCTGGGAAGCTGGTCTTGGTGTGCTTTGGCGGACGAATAATTTTATTTTTGATTCGGGCGTTGTGACGGAACTGGGCCTAGATGGACAGCAAATTATTGGCTGTTTGCAGATTACTCGCATCAATGAAATTCCAGATGCGAAGCCGCGCCGGGCAATGAGTGAGTGGGTTAAAGATTTAGGTGAATAATGAAAAAATAGGGCTCTAGTCATGCATCACTTGGCTAGGGCTTTTTTGTCATTTTGTGCTATAATAGTTGTGTGATTAGTTTGAAAACTAGGAGGGATTCTGATCGTTAATTATCAGGGGAAAAAATTCGCAGTTGTCGAGAACTCGGGAAATGGCGAGGTGTCTGAAAACACGGTTTTTCATTATTTTCAAGATGGGGACGTTATTTCGGGGACTTACGAGGGTGGCGAGATTGCGCGTGGGACACTGATTGGTGTGGTGCATAAGGATGGCTCAATTGATTTTCGCTACAACCATGTAAGCGTGAACAAGCGAATTCGAAGCGGGACGTGCCACTCGACACCAGAATTTTTACCAGATGGGAAACTTCGGATGCATGAAAAATGGCAGTGGAATGGGCTGGAGAGAGACTCTGGAACATCGATTGTGGAAGAGATATGAGGATAATTACTGCTCCTTTTTGAGGGGCTTTTTATAGCGAATCGACACGATTTGACTCGATTATGATCGATATGATACAATTTGGTTGTTCAAAATAAAATGAAAAAGGAGTATGAATATGAAAAAGAAAATTGTTAGTTCTATGGTTGCGCTACTATTGGTTTTTATTCTACCGATATCTGTACTCGCAGCATCTGTGAATGGATCGTATAATTTTAAAGGTGGGTTGTAAATGTGAAGCTTTGAGATGGTAGCTGGGAATGCTTATTCTCAGACATAAAAAGTGAATTAGTGTAGAGAAATCAGTCACTTATTTCTTATTTTAATATGTAGGCGGGGATCTTGTCATGCTGCTGGTAGATAGGTAGTTATTGAAATTTTGCAATTGACGCTACTTAATCTTAATGTTTAGTGGGAAACGTATATCACTGTCGTCATAGTATAAGGATTATTAAAAGAAGGGGCGTTTAGCATGAGAAAAAATTATTTTATTAAAGGCATAACGGTAATAACAATGAGAATGTTGAGGGAATTAATACAGATGTGAAGCTAGAATCAGAAGTATTATCTGATAATTTTGATTTAGAAAAGGCAGTTGCAGAAATACCTTCAGTTTCAGAAATGACTAAGGAGGAGCGCGCTTTATTTGAAAGCATTGTAGAGGAACAAGCTGAGTTATCTGGAATTGAAGATTTGACAGTTATGGAAGATGCATTGACAGACTTTTTCGATGCTAATTCAGAAACGTATAATGATATAGAAGCATCTCAACAAGATTTTGATAATCGCTTACAAGAATCTGAGGATGAGGATATTATTTCTATATACAAAAATGATGTATTGCAAACACTAGCTCCCAAAAAAGTAGAAGCGTTTCAAGTAAGAATAAGTGTGAGGTGGGTCGGAGCTATACTTAATACAGCGATTGGCTTTGTAGTCGGTGGTGGTGTTGGTGCAATACAATCGTTTATCATTAAAAAAGGGAAGAGAGAAGCAAAAAAACTTTTTTCACGGACCGTTGTAAGTAGACTAAAGGCATGGGGGGCTAAAAAATTAGCTGTGTCAGTAGGAGTAGCAGTTACAGTTGCACTCAATTACTTAGATATTGGAACACAGATAGCAAAACAACTAGACAAAAGGGATAAGCGGCCGAACAATGGTTATGTAGATATATACTAATGCAAGAGGTGATTTTTTGAGAACTGGGCTGAAGTATGCTGTATTACTTATTTGGTTAACAGTGTCCATGTATTATTATTATGAAATCTTTCCAAGAACTATTTTATGGTTTATTATAAGTATTCCAGTAGTAGGTTTAGGGTGCCTAGTAATAATAAGTTTATTTGAAAAAAGCAAGTCGAATAAATAAACCAAAAAAATTTGGCACATTTAGAGTGGAAAAACAAATAATATTTTTCGAAAAGTATAGTTTTTTGAAGAGGCAGTTGAATCTCTGATTAAGTTTAAGTATTGCAATTGCCTTATTTATGTAGTCGAATCAGCGGAAAGTGGGGACATAATGCTAGAAATCAAAAATCTAAACAAGAAATACAAACACCAAACTATCCTCTCAAACTTTAGTATGAAACGTGATTCTAATGGGATTATTTTTTTTCTTGGGGAAGAACGGTGCGGGGAAAACGACCTTTTTTAACTGTATTATGGGATTTGAGGATTTTCAAGGCGAGATTGTGAAGCCTGAACGTATTGCGACGGTCCTTGATGAGTCATATTTATATGATAATTTGAATGGAATTGATAATATTTTCTTACTGATTGGGCGTAATTTGTTACAGGAAGAAAAGGCATTTTTGCAGGAATACATAGATGGAAATGTTTTAAAGAGAAAGGTTAGATCGTATTCGTTAGGACAGAAAAAGATTTTGTCTATCCTTATTGCTTTATTTACAAGGCCAGAAATGCTTATCTTAGACGAGGTTTCAAATGGATTAGATCATGAGACGGGAAAATTGATTAAGAGTCTAATGTTGTCTTGTAAAAATGAAATGCTTATTTTAGTATGCGGACATCAGTTTGAGTTTTATAATCGAATCTTGGATGAGGTTTTTGTAATTAATGATACGGAGTTAGTTCAGGTAGATAGAAATGAGTTTACAGATTTGGAGCAAGTTTATGAAAAGTATGTGGGATAGTGTTAGGGCACAATTATTTTATCAGTGGAAGGCTAGATACATCATTTTACTGTTTGTATTTCTTGTTATTTTATCTATTTTTTCGAGTTATGCGCAGTATAGTTCGCTTCAGCAAAAAGAAGATAGATTTGATGCAACGATGGAACTGTACGCAAATGATGGTATTACGCTGAAGCAGGCGCTTGCGGAGGACTTAGATATTAAGAAGGATGGGAATTCAGAGGAGATTAGTAATGTTTTGAAATATGATTATTATCGGGTGATTGCGGCTAAAGTTGCATTAAATCCGTTGAATGCGCCGAATCAAATTTTTACATCGATTGCGATTTTGTTTTTGCCACTTATTTTTGGAATTTATAGTTGTCATGTTGCTTTTTTTGATTTTAAGTATGGGACATTTAAGGGGCAACTATTATTGAGAGGACATCGTTTGTTCTTTATTAGCAAACTTTTATCAGTTATGATTATGGCTGCTGGCACGGTTTTTCTTACTGCATTTCTTTCAATAGGAACGCAATATTTGTTTAATATGGTGATGGGAATTAGGCCGGATATGCGTGTGAATTATTTGGGGGAGTTGCCATTACAAGTTGTATATCAAGTGGTGGTTTTGATTTTGTTTGGAATCTTTTTCTTCCTGTTAACAAGCGCATTACGATCGACTTTGATTAGTATTGTTGTGCTATTTGTATACATGCTAATCGTACCGAATTTGGGCGGCTATGACCTGAAAAATTTGATGTTGCTTACTGTACCTAAAATTTATAATACTTCGGCTTCGACCATGGATGTTGTATCGGGAGAAAATACGAATTTGATGTTAGGTTATTTGGTTGCGGCTGTTATGCTGGGCTTGTTTACTTTTTATGTGTATAAAAGGGATAAGAAGAGGCTCTGTCCTAAACTTTGATTGATAGTAAATTGTGAAGGAGCAATCAGCATGGAGATAACATATGATCCGTTTATTATTATTATTTTAGCAATTGCGATATTGGTCGTGATGGCGATAACTTTGAGATTTCTTTTACAAGGGAAAAAGTTGGATAGTTATTATTTTGCAACGGCTTTGCTCGGAGTCTATCTAGTATTTTTGATTAAGTTCGTGATTTTTCCGTTTACGATTTTTGAGAATTTGTTGGATGCAGGTAGCTATGCAGTGACTGACTACATAAATGTGGTGCCATTTAAGCAACTAATCGATGGGTCGATGGCGGACTGGCACCAGGCTGTTGGTAATGTGTTGCTATTGTTCCCACTTGGGATTTATATAGGTGTGCTGAAAGGAAACCTATATTTCGGAAAATTTATTTGTATAGGTTTGCTTATTTCACTCATGATTGAATCGGTACAATTATTTTTGGATATCGTGTTTATTTATCCGAATCATTTTATGGATGTGACAGATGTTATTTTGAATGTGAGCGGGTTTACTTTGGCTTATTTCGTCAGTAGAACGGAAATTGTACGAAAAATGTATCCGATGAAAAATGATATGTAATAACCTATATCTAATGGTTCTTCATCGTTTTGTGAAAAACCTAACTAATCTAAAAAAACGAAATATTTGTTGACATCTGATTTTAGAGATGGTAAGATACATCCAATCATAAAAATTATACAGTCCTTATTGAGAGTTGGGGGAGGAACCTGGTCCTTTGATCCCACAGCAACCTCTAGTAATAGAACGGTGCTAATTCCAGCAGGTGTGCGCTTTTGGCCTGGCAAATGGGGAGAAGAGGAATCTCTTTTCCAAATTGGAAGGGAGGTTCTTTTTTGTTTTAATTCATAGTAAATACATCGGAAATATATGATTTGGAAGGGGAGTGAGGATGAGATGAGTCGAATCGTGATTTTGTCTGGTAGTCCATCAGTGCAATCGGGAACGGATAAGGTTTTGCGATATGCAGGTGGGATTTTACAGGAGGATGGAATGGAGGTTCGCTTTCACTCTGTGCGTGATTTTGCTGCAGAAACATTGGTGAGCGCGAATTTTAAAGATGTGCAAATCGGGGAATTGGTCGCAGATATAGAGGCGGCGGACGGCGTGATTGTGGGGTCACCGGTCTATAAAGCGTCGTATACTGGGGTTTTGAAGGCGGTTTTGGATTTATTGCCGGAAAGTATTTTGAAAAATAAGGTTGTTCTACCAATTATGTCTGGTGGGAGCAGTGGGCATGTGTTGGCGATTGATTTTGCGCTTAAGCCGTTGCTTGGTGTTTTGAAAGGTGAAGTTTTGCAAGGGGTTTATGTAGTGGATGCACAATTGGATAAGGGGGCGGTTATGCCAATTCGAGATGTGTTGCTGGATGAGCGATTGCGCGGGCAGTTGACGGAATTGGTCGTTGCGGTCGGTAGGCGTGAGATTGGACAAATTAGTTAAAAGGGGATGAACGGGATGACGGAAAAGTTAGCGATTGTCGTATGGGCGAAACGGGGCTGTGATTATTGTGCGGAGGTTAAGGATTATTTGACGAAGGAAGGGCTTGATTTTCAGGTGGTGGATGTTACAGATCATGATGAGCAACGGGAAATTTTACAGGCGAAGTATGGAGTGCGCTATGTTCCAGTGGTTGAAATTGGTCGGGGGCATACATATCGGGGTGTGACGGAGCTCGGATTGCCGGCATTGGAAAAGGCTTTGAGGGAGGCGGAGAAATGGGATTTAGACTCAGTTTATTAGATCAGAGCCCGATTGAGGATGGAAAAAGTGCATATCAGGCGTTGCAGCAAACCATTGCACTAGCGGAAAAGGCTGAAGAATGGGGGTATCATAGGTTTTGGGTTTCGGAGCATCATGATACGAAGTTGCTGGCTGGTGTTTCGCCGGAGGTTTTAGTCTCGCATCTGTTAGCTCGGACATCACGGATTCGGGTTGGCTCGGGTGGCGTGATGTTGCAGCATTATAGTGCATACAAAGTGGCGGAGAACTTTAATTTGTTAGCTACTTTAGCGCCAAATCGAGTGGATTTAGGTGTTGGGAAGGCACCTGGTGGCTTGCCGCTCTCGACGAAGGCTTTGCAATTTGGGCGGTCAGAAAAAACGGATTTTGAGGAACAGTTGGTGCTTTTGAAGCAGTTTGTGGATGGAGAATTGCCTGTTGATCATGTGTTGGCGGGAGTTGGTGTTGATCCTGAGCCACCTACGAAACCGGATATTTTCTTGCTTGGTGCGAGTGTGGCCAGTGCGGAATTGGCGGATACACAGGGTGTGAATTATTGTTTTGCGAAATTTATTAATAGTGATGAAAGGGTTCTACAAGAAGCGGTGACGGCGTATCGGAGGAGGAGTCCGAATGGCGAGTTGATTATTGCAGTTCCAGCTTTAGCAGCGGATACGGAAGAAGAGGCACAGACGCTTGCAGGCGAGCAAAAAGTAGTGCGAGTAACACTATCAACGGGTGTTTCAGTGACTTTACAGACGGTGGCACAGGCGGAGGAATTTGCGAGACAGGCTGGTGTCACTGATTTTAAAGTAGAGGAGTGTGTTGCGGATATTATTGTCGGTACGGCGCAACAGGTGAAGGCGGAATTAGTGCGATTGCGGGCGACGTTTGATGTGGATGAGTTTGTGATTCATACGCCGATTGCAAGACAGGATGTGCGATTTCGGTCGGTGCAGTTGATTAGTGAGGCGATTTTGACAGCGAATGTGTGAAAGGGAAGGGGAAATGAGGAATGGGAAAAATAAAATTTGGTTTGATGTTACATGGTCCTGGTGGGCACATGAACGCGTGGAAACATGAGAGTGTGCCGGTGGATGCGAGTGTGAATTTTGAATTTTATAAGGAACAGGCTTTGAAGGCGGAGGAGGCTGGTTTTGCGCTTGCGTTTGTTGCGGATGGGCTGTTTATTAATGAGAAGTCGATACCGCATTTTTTGAACCGATTCGAGCCTTTGACAGTGCTTTCGGGCTTGGCAGCGGTGACTTCACGGATCGGACTAGTTGGCACGCTTTCGACATCTTATAGTGAGCCTTATACGGTGGCGCGGCAGTTCGGGTCGCTGGATTTGATTAGTAATGGTCGGGCTGGATGGAATGCGGTGACTTCACCTCTTGAGGGTTCGGCGAATAATTATAGTAAGAAGACGCACCCAGAACATGCGTTGCGTTATGAGATTGCGGTGGAGCATTTAGAGGTTGTGAAGGGGCTTTGGGATTCTTGGGAGGATGATGCATTTATACGGAATCCGGAATCGGGGCAGTTTTTTAATCCTGAAAAGTTGCATCGATTGAATCATCAGGGACAGTTTTTCTCTGTGGAGGGACCACTAAATATTGGGCGTTCGAAGCAGGGACAGCCGGTTATTTTTCAAGCGGGTGCGTCGGAACCTGGGAAGGACTTGGCTGCTAAGGATGCAGATGCAGTATTTACGAATGGCGGATCGCTTGAGGAGGCGCAGGTTTTTTATGCAGATGTGAAAGCGCGGACGGTGGCAAATGGTCGAGCGGCGGATGAGATTAAAATTTTTCCTGGGTTTGCGCCGATTATTGGTGAGACACAGGAGGAGGCGGATGCGAAATATGAGAAGATTAAGAATTTAGTTTCGGATGAGGAAGCAATCGCGTATCTTGGTCGTTTTTTTGATCATTTTGATTTTGGGAAGTTTCCACTGGATGAGCCATTTCCTGATATCGGGACGGTTGGTGAAAATAGTTTTCGGGCGACGACGCAGAAAATCAAGGCGGATGCAAAGCGTGAGAGTTTGACGTTACGCGAGGTAGCGCTTCGGGTGACGACACCAAAATCGGCGTTTGTAAGCACGCCGGAGAAGGTTGCGGATGAGTTAATCGCTTGGTTTGATAGCAACGCCGCGGATGGTTTTATTTTTGGAGCGCCAGTTTTGGGAGAAGGGCTGGATGATTTTGTTGCAAAAGTGATTCCAATTTTGGAGGCGCGTGGGTATTATGATCGGAAATATGAGAGTGACACGCTACGTGGGAACTTGGGCTTGCGGTTTAAGGAGAATCGCTATGCAAGTAAAGTTGAAGCGCAAAATTAAGGAGGTATTTTTGTGGGGGATGTTATTCGATTAGCTACGTTGAATGATGCGGTGGTCGTGCATGATGTCTCAATTCGTGGATATAAGCCACTGAAGGATATGGATATCAAATTTGTTGGGGCAACGGCGGACTTGGCAACGGTAGAAGAAAATATTAGGCGCAATGCGAATTATGTGTTGGAGCGGGATGGTCGGATTATTGCTACAGTGACAGTTGCTTTCCCTTGGGCTTTAGGTGAGCGTTCAATTCAGCCATATCCATTTATTTGGTGGTTTGCGGTTGATCCGGATTTTAAGCGACAAGGGGTTGGGACGGCACTTCTGGATTATGTGGAGGAACAGGTTTTAGTAGCGCAAATTAAGGCTCCGGCTGTTTACTTAGCGACGGCGACGCGGCATCCTTGGCTTGTTTCGATTTATGAGCGACGCGGATATGTTGGGTTTTATGAGCACGAGTATGAAGGAGATAATATTATTTTCTTACGCAAAATTTTGGATGAGTCGTTGTTTGCTGAACTTGGAAATGTGGATGTGCTTGTTAATTCGAAATAAGGGGAGATTGGATGAAGAAGTGGATTTTAGGTGCGATACTGGTTGTTTTAAGTAGTGTTTTGCTGGCGGGGTGCGGGCTTGGGACGGATACGGGTGCTTCAAGTGATGCGCTAACGAAAGATGGTAAAGATGTTAAGACGGTTGTGGTCGGAACTGGTACGCAATTTCCGAATATCTGCTTTATTGATGATAAGGGAAATTTGACGGGGTATGATGTGGAGCTTGTAAAGGCACTGGATAAGAAGTTACCGCAGTACAAATTTGAGTTTAAAACGATGGATTTTTCTAATTTATTATTGAGTTTGCAAACGAATAAAATCGATTTTGTAGCGCATCAAATGGAAGTGAATGATGAGCGTGAGGAGAAGTTTTTATTTAATAAGGAGCCATATAATGTTTTTCCGCTGCAGGTTGCGGTGAATGAGAAGAATACGGATATTAAGTCGGTTGCGGATCTTGCAGGGAAAACGGCGATTGTTAGTGCAACGAGCAATTCAGCGGTTTACTTGGAGAAATACAATAAGGAGCATGGGGATAAAATTAATATCGTGTATTCGGGAACTGGGAATAATGATGCAACGAATCAGATTCGAACTGGGCGTGCGGATGCTACCATTACGACTCCTTTTGCGGTGAAATTATTGAATGAGCAAGCGGACGCGCAACAAAAAGTGGTCGGGGAACCGGTGCTAAATTCGAAGGTTTTCTTCTTGCTACGCAAAAATGAATCGCAGTTGTCAGATGATTTGGACGGCGCATTGAAGGAACTAAAAGAAGAAGGTGTGGTTAGTAAGTTGAGTAAGAAATGGTTGGGTGCTGACTATACGGTAGATTTTTAAAATGGCTCCTAAGCGAGATGCAGTTTTTACATTTTAAAGCATAAAGGGGTGGAGTACAGATGGGGAAGGCGTTTGATTGGCATTTGATTTTTGACTTTATTCCGACATTGCTGGAATATTTGATGATAACGTTGCAGGTTTTGGTTTATGCGACGGTGATTGGGCTAATTTTGGGACTAATTTTGGCTGTAATTCGCTTGTTTCGGGTGCCGGTTTTGAGCCAGCTGGTAATCGTATTTCTTTCCTTTATTCGCGGAACACCGATGTTGATTCAGTTGTTTTTGGTGTTTTACGGTTTACCAGCATTGTTGCTCGTGTTTGGCGTTGATATTTCACGAATGGCGCCGGCATACTTTGTCATTGTGACCTACGCGCTTAGGGATGGGGCGATTTTTTCGGAGATTTTCCGAAGTGCGATTAAGGGCGTTGATTATGGACAAACGGAGGCAGCGATGTCGGTTGGGATGAGCCCAGTGCAGAGTTTTTTTCGGATTGTGTTACCGCAAAGTGCCAGTATTGCGTTTCCCAATGTGGCGAATTCGGTAATTAGTTCGCTGAAAGATACGTCATTGGCGTTTACGATTGGGCTGATGGACATGATGGGACGCGGGGAGACGCTGATTGCGGCTACGGCTCATGCGTTGGAAGTTTATATCGCAATGTCGATTATTTATTATACGGTTGTGCTGATTCTAGAACAGGTAGCAAAATTGTTTGAAAAACGCGCGAATCGGCATAAGGCACCGGTTGTGGTATTAGATTAGAAGAGGAAGTGGATACGTAATGCAGCTCGATTTTCCGTTTATTTGGGAGGCCTTTAAAGAAATTTTGACGGCGTTACCGCTTACTTTATTACTTACATTTGTACCTCTTATTGTTGGTTTCTTAATTGGGCTTGGCGTCGCGCTCGCACGTATTTATCGTGTTACGGGGGTGCATCGTGTGGCGAATGGCTACGTGTCCTTTGTTCGTGGGACACCAATTGTGATGCATATCATGCTGATTTATTTTGGCTTACCTCTTTTACTCGATAGTTTGGCGAAGCGTTATGATTGGTCGTTTAACATCAACGGCGTTCCGATTACGATTTTTGTACTTATCGCGTTGTCACTTAGCGCAGGAGCCTATCTTTCGGAGATTATTCGTTCTGGTATTATCGCCGTACCAAGTGGCCAAGTTGAGGCGGGCTACTCGGTTGGGATGACAAAATTCCAAGTGATGACGCGCATTATTTTACCGCAAGCACTTGCGCAGTCGATTCCCAATTTGACGAATATCGTGGTTGGCTTTTTACAGGCATCGTCTATTGCTTTCCTCGTCTCGGTTAAAGAAATCACAGGAACTGCACAAATCGTGGCGTCCAGCAACTTGAAGTTTCTTGAAGCATTTATCGCTGCGGGGCTGCTTTATTGGGGCGTAACCATTATGATTGAATTGATTGCGTCACTTATCGACCGCAAAGCTACAGCCTATAACAAGGGAGGGATTGGATGATACGCTTACAAGGAATTACAAAGCAATTCGGCGAACAAAAGGTGCTAAAAGGCATCGATTTAACAATTAATAAAGGCGAGGTTATCACGATTCTAGGACCGAGTGGCTCTGGGAAAACAACGCTTTTACGCTGCCTCAATTACTTAGAAAAACCAAACGGTGGGCTAATCGAGATTGGTAATGTGACGGTAGCCACTGAAAAAGCGACGAAAAAGGATATTTTAGCATTGCGTAAAAAAACGGCGATGGTATTTCAACATTACAACTTATTCGCGCATAAAACCGTGATTCAAAATGTGATGGAAGGTCTGATTATAGCTCAAAAAGTAAAAAAAGCTGAAGCACGCGCACGTAGCGAAGCCATTCTTGTAAAAGTCGGACTAGGCGATAAGTTTGATTTTTATCCAAGCCAGCTTTCAGGTGGACAACAACAGCGTGTTGGTATTGCTAGAGCGCTCGTCCTAAACCCCGAAGTTATTCTGTTTGATGAACCAACCTCTGCACTTGACCCTGAACTTGTTGGGGAAGTTTTGTCAGTGATAAAAGCAATCGCGGAGGAGGGCATGACAATGGTTGTGGTGACGCATGAGATGCAATTTGCGAAAGAAGTTTCAGATCATGTTTTGTTTATGGCAGATGGCGTAGTCGTGGAGGAAGGAAGCCCTGCAGAATTATTTGGGGCACCAAAACAAGAACGAACGCGTCAATTCTTAAAGCGGATATCCGGAGATGTATCCATACCGCCAATCGTTGTTCCACTAAAAGAGGCGTGGATTGCGAATCCTGTATGATTGTTGAAAAAGAAACAAAAACAGGCTATAATGTCCTTAACGCATGAATCATATGGGAGGACAGGCGATGAATAAGGAAGAAGCAATTATGTCTGGCGTTAGGGACGTATTAAACAAAATCGCTGCGCTGAACAAGCCAAAGATGGAAACGAGTCTCGCAGGTTACAAATCATCCGAAGTCCACTGCGTCGAATACATCGGCAAAAATAACGATCCAAACGTCACCAAGCTTGCCGCATCTTTTTACATGACTCGAGGTGCCATCAGTAAGTTAACAAAAAAACTCATAGAAAAAAACCTCATTGAAAGCTACCAGAAAGCCGATAACAAAAAAGAAATCTATTTCCGCCTGACATCAAAAGGAAAAGAAGTTTTCGATATTCATGAAACGCTACATCAAGAATTTCAAGCGCGCGATAAAGCCATTTTCGATCAAGTCACGGAGGAACAATTTGATGGCGTACTATGCTTTCTCGAAAAATATAGTCAACATCTAGATAACGAAATAACGAAACAAAATCAATACTAAAACAGTTCCACTCTATTTTTGAGATAAGGGCTGTTTTTATTTTTTTAAACGATTTGTTGACAAGGAAACAAAAATAAGTTATTGTTGACGGAGAAACAATATTACGACATTTAAGGAGCAAAAACAATGACACAAACTAAACAATCAATCCCAACTAAACATGCGCTCGTATTCGGGCTTATCTCTGTATTTCTAATCGGAATAGGTTTCAGCATTATCACGCCTGTTATCCCCTTTTTAGTCCAACCTTATATAGCTAATCTGGGAGATCAAGCATTGATCGTGACGTTACTCATGTCCGTTTACGCTGTATGCATGTTCTTTTCAGCCCCTGTACTCGGAGCTTTGAGTGACCGATATGGTCGGCGTCCAATTCTATTAGTAAGCTTGTTTGGAGCTGCGATTGGATTTTTCGTATTCGGTATTGGCGGGGCATTATGGGTACTATTCGCTGGACGTATTATTGAAGGCATCACAGGAGGTAGCATTAGCACCATTTTCGCCTACTTTGCCGACATCACGCCCGCTGAACAACGCACCAAATATTTCGGCTGGGTAAGTGCGGTGGCAGGAGCAGGTTCTATCATGGGACCAACAATCGGCGGACTACTTGCGACCAGTTTCGGATACAGCGCCCCACTTTATTTTGGAGCAGCAATCGCGCTAATCAATATGATTTATGGTTACTTCTTCATGCCAGAAAGCCTCGATGCCAAAAATAGACTGCAAGAAATCACCGCCACGCGCCTCAATCCATTTCTACAACTTTTCAATATCTTATCCATCAAAAATTTAAACCGATTACTTATCGCGGCATTTCTACTATGGATTCCAAGCGGCTCCATGCAAGCCATCATGTCTCAATTCACGATTGACACGTTCAGTTGGAAACCCGCGCTCATCGGTCTCGTATTTTCCATCATGGGTTTCCAAGATATTATTTCACAAGCCTTCATCATGCCACAACTCCTGAAAAAACTCAGTGACAAGCAAATCGCACTTCTCGGAATGACAGCAGAACTCATCGGTTACGCCTTCATAGCAACATCAACCATCGCAGCATCAGCACCCTTTTTCATCATTGGTATTTTCATCTTCGGTTTTGGCGATTCAATCTTCGGACCATCGTTCAATGGAATGCTTTCCAAATCTGCTGATGCCAGTGAACAAGGTAGAATTCAAGGTGGTAGCCAATCTATCCAGTCGTTAGCAAGAATTATCGGCCCCATTCTAGGCGGTGCCATCTACGTTTCACTTGGACATGTCGCACCAGCAGTAATGGGCGTCTTTCTGATTGCCACGGCTATTCTCGTCCTACGTAACATGAAACAAAACAGCTAATAAAAAATGGTGATTAGAAAGCCGAACTAGGCCATCTAATCACCATTTTTATAATGAATTATAAAGAAAAATAATCACTAAGTACTTTCGCCGCATCCGCTATCAATTGATCGTTGTATTCATCATCTCTGCCCGTTTTTTTAGAGTAAATAACCCAAATTAGCGGTTTTGTATTTTTGTCTTTATAGATAGCCGCAATATCATTACGAGTACCATACCAACCAGCGCCGGTCTTATCTCCAACAATATAACCTTTTGGAACACCAGCACGAATTAAATTATCGCCGGTTGTATTATCGAATAACGTTTGCTTGAAAAGGTCTAGGCGCTCGTCCGCCATATTTCCTTTCGTTAATAGGAAAGAAAGCGTATTAGCCATTGCCTCTGGTGTCGTTGTATCACGCGTATCACCTGGCACAGCCTCATTTAATTCTGGTTCATAACGGACCGGTAACATTGTTTTATCGCCAATTTTGACCAATTCTTTTTTAAAGCCTTCAGGTCCGCCTAATTCACGAAGCATTATATTAGCCGCTGTGTTATCGCTGTAATCCATAGCCGCCTGGATCAGCTCCTTCATTGTCATTCCGCTATCTACATGCTTTTCAGTAACTGGCGAGTAGTCCACTAAATCCTCTTTTGAAAAATAAAAGCGTTTATCCAGCTCATCGGCAGTCAGGTTTTTAAGTAATATTCCACCAGCAATCGCTTTAAAAGTCGAAGCATAGGCGAATCGTTCTTGCGCATTGTAACTAATGCTTTGCTTATTTTCCGTATTCATCCCATAAATACCAAGCGTTGCCCCATATTTCTTTTCCAATTTTTCGATCTCCGACTTGAACTTTGCCTCTGCTTTTACGGCCTCTGTCTCTTTATCGGTAGTAGCAGCCTTCTCCTTATCAGGCGCACTGCACGCTACCAAAATCGCTATCGCAAAAACGGCCAACAAACCTGTTAAAAGTTTTCTTACATGCATATTCTCATCTCCTATCGTAATTTTTATTACAATCTCTAGTCTATTGCAAAAAGGTAAAGAGGGGATACAGAAAACAGAAAGAAAATATTAAGGTTTCCTGATTATTTTTTGTCATTTTTGGATTTAAGTGGTATATATTTTCTAAGTTAATAACGTTTATCGATTTTTACAGTCATAGCTAGGAACCCTTAACGTAAGTCATTATTAAAAGAAGGGATGATTGTAGGATGCGTTATGAATGCTGACTAACCATTTCAGTAAAGGAAGTGGTACATAGGATGCGTAAAATCCATCAAAAGATAGCTATTCAATTGAATGGTAGATCCAATTATCTTAGGTGAATTGTATAGTAAATGCCCTATTATACTAGGTACTACACTCCCTGAAAATATGAAAAAGAAAAAATACACTAGATATAGTTAGCAAATTCATATAATCCCTACTGATAAATTTATTTCTTGTAGGCTGTTGTGTATAGTGTGATACAACAAATAAACATGTACTTAAAGTAAGGAACTAATGATTATGTTGGCGAATGTCGCCACCTTGACCGAAAAAGACAAAGTCACTGGCAGAATGCCAATTTTCTTCTGTATTTAAACCGGCATGAATTTCTTTTCGTAGCTCTTCCGATAGGAGATAATCGCATAGAAACGCCACTACCTAGTTCTTGAAAAGCGAAATAGGTAGGATGCGAACTATTTTTGGAAAATTGCTTTAAAATAGCTTCGGTATCTGCGGTATTAATGCGTAGCGCTGTCGCATATTTCACCATTTCGTTGTACTTTTTTAGAATATCTACTTGTTGCTTTAAAAACTTATTGTCTATTTTGAGTTGCTCTAGCTCTGGCAATACTTCTGGCCCTTTACCGAAGGTATACTGTTTTCCAACTGGTTGAACCAAGCGATGTTCTTCTCCGTTTCTGTACCAGCGCCACCATGTTTCTACTTAATGTTTAATGCTCAAGGTTTCCATAATTGTTTTACCTTCTAATCTCATTTTAATCACTTCTTGTTTAACTTCTAACGGATAAGCAACCCCTGTTCTCATGCAAAAAGCACCTCCTATTAAATTCATTGTATATGAATTTAATAGGAGGTGCTTTTTGTTTTGTCCCACTATAGTGGGTCAGTTCCCGTCCATTCTTTTTTCACGATGTTTTCCCCATCCATTTTGTTAGATCAAAGATTTATTGTGTAAATTATATCAAATGTAGGAAAGTATGCAAAGGTTTCTTCTAGATAAATGAAGGCACGATAAGCTGGTTGAAGATGAAATATATAAACTTTCTTTGCGCATCAACGAAAAGAAATACTTGACGTTCCACTTGCAGATGTTTATATTTATAGATAGACAAATATCTATCTATAAGGAGGTTTATTGTGACATATGAAGAAACTGCTCGCCTTTTTAAGGCGATGAGCGATTCTAAAAGAGTTCAAATTATTGATATTCTTTCCTGCGGGGAATTGTGTGCATGCGATTTGCTAGAACATTTCGATTTCACGCAACCCACATTATCTCATCACATGAAAGTTTTAATGCAAGCAAGTATTGTACAAAGCAGAAAATCAGGAATCTGGCATTACTATTCCTTAAGGGAGGCATCTATACTGAAAGTACAACAAGTTTTGACTGCTTTTTTGGAAGAAAAGGAAGCGTGTATTTGTCATAATATACACAAGAAAGGGAGTCTATCAGCTAATGCTAGCCAATGACTTTGGTTGGCGATAATCCCATATAAATGAAATACACTAGCGAGTAGTATCTCTTTTTCGCTAGTAGTAAGGGGGAACTATGCAAATCATACTCGCTATTTTCGTTTTTATCATCACACTCATATTTGTTATCTGGCAGCCTAGAAATCTATCGATTGGCTGGTCAGCGTGTGGCGGAGCTGTTATCGCATTACTGGTAGGTGTTGTCACACTCACAGATGTAGTGACTGTAACAGGTATTGTCTGGAATGCGACGTTAGCTTTTATTGCTATTATCATCATTTCTCTTATCCTTGATGAGATTGGCTTTTTTGAATGGGCCGCGTTACATATGGCAAGACTCGCTAAAGGGAATGGTATTTTAATGTTTGTACTTATTGCCATTTTAGGAGCTTTGGTAGCCGCATTTTTCGCGAATGACGGAGCTGCTCTAATTTTGACACCTATTGTGTTGGCCATGGTACGTGCCCTTAAGTTTGATGAAAAAAAGGTGTTTCCGTTTATTATAGCTAGCGGATTTATTGCCGATACAACATCGCTACCGCTCGTCGTCAGTAATCTTGTGAATATCGTTTCTGCCGATTTCTTTGGGATCACGTTTTCTCAATACGCGCTTACGATGTGGATACCGAATCTTTTTTCTTTCATGGCAAGTATCCTGGTATTGTATCTTTATTTCCGACGAGCGCTACCGAAAAGATACGCTGCATCAGAACTTGCTACACCTGCTTCCGCAATCAAAGACGTGAAAATGTTCCATATTTCTTGGGGAATATTAGCTGTTCTGGTTACAGGCTATTTTTTAAGTAGTTTCTTGAATATCCCGGTTTCCTTTATCGCCTTATTTATAGCACTAACCTTCTTGTTACTTGCTAGAAATAGTCAAGCGGTTCATACTAAAACGGTTTTAAAAGGTGCTCCTTGGAGTATTGTATTTTTCTCCATTGGTATGTATGTGGTGGTATATGGCTTACAGAATGTTGGTATTACAAAAATTCTAGCAAGTGCTTTGGAGCATATCGGTAACTATGGCTTATTCGCAGGCACCATTGGCATGGGATTCATCGCAGCTATCCTATCATCGATTATGAATAACATGCCTACGGTGATGATTAACGCCTTGGCTATCGATCATACTTCCTTTACCGGAATCATGAAAGAAGCCATGATTTACGCGAACGTAATAGGCTCTGATTTAGGTCCAAAGATAACTCCTATCGGTTCTTTGGCAACCCTTTTATGGCTGCACGTTTTAGCGCAAAAAAATGTGAAGATAAGCTGGGGCATGTACTTTAAAATTGGGATTGTCATTACCCTTCCTGTCTTATTTATCACACTCGTAGGTTTATATCTATCTCTACTCATTTGGAATTAATGGAGGCTTATATGATGAAAATTATTATTATTGGTTCCGTCGCTGCAGGAACAAGTGTGGCGGCAAAAGCAAGAAGAAACAGCGAGGAAGACGAGATTGTGGTATACGATCAGGATAGCGATATATCTTATTCTGTTTGTGGGATTCCTTATTATATCGGGGGTGAAGTCCCAACATTAGATACCCTAACACCAAGAAATGCAGCATGGTTTCAAAAACGCTATAACGTCGCGATTCATACGGAACATCGTGTCATGAAAATTCATCCTGACCAACAAAAAATGGATATTTTAAATCTTAAGACAGGCGAAACGGTGGAAGATTTCTACGACGAATTGGTACTTGCAATGGGAGCAAAACCAGTGACACCTGTTGCCTTTGAATCATTCACAGATGCTAAGAATATTTTTCATGTTAGAAATATTCAAGACGCCAGCACGATACATCACTATATCAAGGAGAAGCAACCGAAAACCGCACTTATTGTTGGCGCTGGGTTTATCGGTCTAGAAATGGCCGAACAGTTACAGCAATGCGGTATCGATGTGACCATCATACAGCGTGGGAATCAAATAATGAAACATCTTGATAGGGATATGGCTTTTCGTGTACAACAAGTATTGGAGAAACAGGGTGTCAAAATTGCTTTAAATACAGTGATAGAGAAGATCAAGTACACAGATAAAGGAAAACGTTTGGTAACGATAGATAACCATGCACGCGAACGAGAATCGGATATGATTATTCTAGCAGCAGGTGTAACACCAAATACGAACTTATTACATGGAACCAATATAACACTTGGAAGCTCTCATGCTGTTTCCGTAGATGAAAAGATGCGAACGAATATCCCGCATATATCAGCTGTTGGTGATATTACAGAAAGTTACTCTTTAATCACCGGAAAGCCGTTGTATCGACCTTTAGGCTCGACAGCTAATAAAATGGGGCGAATTGCTGGAGATATGTTAACTGGTGGATCATTACAACACCGGGGAATTCTTGGCACAGGGATTGTCCGAGTTTTTGATATGGTTGTCGCCTATACCGGTTTAGCCGAGCAGGAAGCACGAGATGCAGGTTTTGAAATAGAAGTGCTCTACAATATTAAGCCGGATAAAGCAGACTATCTTGGAGGGAAAGAACTCACGATTAAAGCGATTGCTGATCGGAAAACAGGACGTGTTCTAGGTGCTCAAATAACAGGAACACATGGTGTTGACAAACGCATTGACGTGTTAGCAACAGCCATCACTTTTAAAGCAACAGCAGCGGATCTATTTCACTTAGATTTAGCGTATGCGCCACCATTTGCAACGACAAAAGACCCTGTGCTGTATACAGGAATGGCCTTGGACAATGCGATACATGATAACCCACTAATAACACCTGAAACGCTCATTCAGAAACAAAATGAAGGCGAGAAAATGCAGATTATTGATACACGATCCAAAAAGCAATTTGAAGCATCCTCTGTTAAAAATGCCATACACATTCCTTTGGCCGAGCTCCGAGAACGGGCAACGTTACTTGACCCTACAGTACTTACAGTAACCTACTGTAATAAAGGCGTAACAGGCAATGCAGCCCAGAATATTCTAAAAAACAAGGGATTTCAAACAGTCTATAATCTGTCTGGAGGCAACAAAAACTATCAACTATATTTAGAGTTGATTGGTGACTAAATGATAATAAAAAGAAGGCCACTCTCTGTTAACGAGATTGTGGCCAATGCTGTGATGATAGAATAAACTCGATTTACAAGAGATTTCAATCAATATAGTCAGAATATTTCGCGATTTATTATTTGACCGGAGATGCAGGCTCTATCCCTAAAAGCCTGCCAAGCCAATTCGAGTCTTTTCGGCAACAGTGGAGTCAGTATCCAGCTGCCATCGATGTTTGGGTGCGGAATTTCAAGCATGTGGAACAATTATTTGATTATGGTAGCGCCATCCGTAGAATCATGTATACCACGAGTGCCCTGGAAAGTGTCCATGACAGTTTTCGAAAAGTCACGAAGAATGGTGCCTTCCCTCAGGAATCGTGTGTCAAATTATATTTCTTAATGACACACTTTTCTTGACAAACCCTTTTAAGAACAAGTTTTATATAATTTTATGAAGATAAACAACTTCTGCTGGGCTTTAACAAAGAAAATTCATGCTTTATTGGTGGATCTATCTAGTAGGAAAAGCAAGGATATCACTATATATCAAAAACCAGCTGCGAAACCTTATCCCAATCTGCTGCATTCGGTTGTCTAGAACACGTATACACCACACAATCAAAATGCTCAAACCGATCCTTATAATTCTTCACCAAAATATCCACGTCATGCTCCTTAATATAATCATTCGTCACACGCTGATTCGACAAAAATGTCATTTTTGTATTACTCCCTACGACATTCGCCGCAAAAATTTGTAAGTAATTCAAATAAGCGGTTTTCCCATCAAACGAGAATAAAATATGCTGCTTCGCCCCATTATTTTTATTATTCACATACAGCGTAAACATCGTCAAGTTAACGCTTACATCATCAATATGCGCAATGTGTTGCAACTCCGGAACTGTATTATTTCTCAAAATATCATACCAAATCTCAAAAATATTCCCATGATTCTTCTTAATCGAAGCATTTACCTCAAAGAAATTTTTCTGAAAAAGCGGAGAAAGTCTACTCAACAAAATAATATTTCGCAGGAAAAACACAAAAATACTCAAAGACGGTTCATCTGGCTCCTCCAAACGATTCCTAACAAAATACTCCCGCGTGATCGCGAATAAATTCTCAATCAAAGTAGCATTCTCTATATTCACAATCCCACTAGAAAACTGCTCCGTATACACATAATTGTCCAACAAAACAAAATCTAAAAACAGAATTTCATTTCGATTCACATCCGGATCAGAAGAAAGCACAAGCCCTAACACATCCCGCGCCAGTTTTTCAATTGAGCGGTACGTCATAGGTAACTCTTTCTGTTTTAACTGCACGTCATCACTAATCCGAATATACTCACGCAATTCCAAACGCTTCGTAATCACCATAATCCAATATAACACACTCCGGTGACTTACATACCCTTCCAACTCACTATGCTCCATAATATATTGAAACCCGGTCTCAAACGAATTAAAAATTTTCTTATCTGGCCTAAAATTTTGCGATACATCATCCGTACTATAGAAGAAATAATGAAAGAAATACCGAATATCCACCTCGCGCCCCTCAATCGCAACCGGCGACAACTGCAACTTCAAATGAAAATCCGCCAAAATCTCTTTAAAATGATTCAAATACCGATACAACGTCGACGTCGAAATAAATAACTCATCTGCCCACTCATCAATATTCATATATCGTCCCTCAAAAATGCTATTCGTAATCGCAAAAAGCGGCGACTTCTCAGCTAATTCACCCAAAACAAAATCCACAAGCTCATAATCATCAATTTCCAGCATTGAAGCAGAATGTCTAATAATTAACTTTTCCTCCATACTTTCTATTTCCTGCACGTCCCTTTTTAACGTTCGCAATGACGTATTGAGCGTATCCGATATTTCATCTAGCGTAATCGCATACCTAGCCTTGGCAACCTGCTCAATCAACAAAATTTGACGATGGACTTTTTTATCAGGTATTAACCGCAAACAAAAATGATTCATAAGCAACCCCCTCGTTTCAAAAACGCCCAAAATTTAGGCAAAATAAAATGGCAATGACAAGCAAATTCCCATAAAATAAAAGTATCCTCAATGAGACATGACGTATCACAAACGCCAGCTTTTCTATCCTTTTCCCCGAATATTGGCAACCTAATCTATCAAATATTGCCCAATACGAAGAGACATCAACTGTCACAAAAAATTCACAATTTCAAGCATGAGTACACTTTTTAGAGGTAACAAACGTCAAAAATAATATGACATACTAGAATCATAAGGAGGTTGTCTATTTGATTCCAGATGATTTATATTCTTTAAAAATGATGAAGCAAGAATTTACTCAGCCTAAACTTTTCAACTTATTAGCAGAAACCACTTTTTATAATATCGAAAAAGATAGTATAACAATTAAAAAGAATGCGATACTAGATTTACATCAAAACAACATAGAATACGTATACTACATTTGTGATGGCATTGCAAGTGTTAGCGTAGCAGGCGAAGTATTCGAGTTTAAAGGTCCCTCCGAGTTTGTTGGACTTTCAGATAGTATGATAAATGCAAACTGCGAGGATTTCGAAGTGAAAACCATAACAAAAATAACGGTTTGGAGATTCATCAAAAGTGAGGTTATTGCAAAAATCATGAGCACACAAGAAGGATACCTTTATCACTATATGAGCATGCTAGACCAATATAGCCGGTTTACAAAAAAGCTTATGACCATGAAGAAGACACACAAAGAACGAGTTTTCATAGCCCTACAAGAATTAGCAAAGAAATTTGGTACACCAGCAAATAACGCTATAAAAATTCCACCCGTATTCACGCGCAACATCATTGCTCAGTATGTAGGAGTCGGGTTGTCCAAGCTAAGTGATAGCCTATTAAAACTACAAGAGGAATCCCTTATATTTGTCACTAGCAAGCGAGAAATTGTTTTGGAAATAGAAAGTATAATATAAAAAACTGATAATAGGTTTGCCTTGCACACCAGCTTATCCAAATGAAAGCCGATTTTTACTATTAGGAGGTGATGCAGACAAAGACAGACGATACTTCCACCTACTCATACTAATCTGCTCCAACAATGCAGTTGTTTATGGAAAAACAGGTAATCACGCTACCTCTCAAACAAAAAGCGAGTAAGGAGGTAGGCTGGGTATTTGTTCTGGCAATACCACAAATAGGGAGGTGATGGGCTAACAGGCTACCCAGTTGCAATACAAATAAAAAAGCAATCAAAAACAAAGGAGAATAATAATAAAATGCTAAACAAAAAAATGAAACAAGTAGCAAGTGTTCTATCTATCTCAGCTCTTCTAGGGACTACAATCGTCACACCTTTAGGAGTACTTTCAACCAATGCTGCTCTAGCACAAGCAGCGACAGCAGCAACACCAACACCAACAGCAGATGCTAACCCTAATCTTATGGGCGATTTCAGTGTATATGCATTACCTACAACAATGGGAGATACGTATCGTTTTAATAACTATGTTTTCGGTAGTACTCCAGCTTTTTTGGCTCCTTCGGAACAAACCACGCAAAAGATTAGTACTCTAAATACGCTGACTAAAGTTGCTGGCCAACCAGATACTTTTACTATGGGTAAAGATAATCTAAAAAAAATTACTCTTCTAGGTGCAGATAAAAATGGTATTAGTATTGATAACAAAGGCGGAGATGGACAACAACAACTTGCAATAGGTTATGTTGGCTCCCTTGTACCAGGTAAAGAGTATTCATTCTCATTCTCTACCACTTTTGATAAACCAGGTCAAGCGACGTATAATAGTCGATATATAAGTGTTAGTGCAGTTTATAGTAGCGCGAGCAGTAATAATATCACTATACCCAGCTCAGCTGGTTCTTATATTACTAGCTCTGGTAACATCACAGGTACATTTAAAGCAGGACAAGGAGCAGATAAATATTCCAGTATACAACTTAATGTCTATACGCCTACTGGTGCTGTAATAACCATATCAGATTTCACTTTGACAAAGTCACCTGCCCAAGAGCAAGCTGATTTGCAAAGTGAAGCACAAACAGCTGTAAATAATCTTTTTACAGGTGGTAATACGGCCAATGATATTAAAGCTGGTTTAACACAAGATGAGATTGATAATGCTAAGAATTTAGTTAGCCAATTGCCTGACTCAACATTAAAAAATGCATTAACAGACGCTGTGAACAAAGCGCAGACTCAACTAGACCAACAGAATGATGCAGCAGCTTACAATGCCGCACGTGCAGCAGTGAATGATTTGTTTGCTAACAAAGATACAAGTGGTGCTATTAAAGTTGGTTTGACACAAGCCGACATTGATGCAGCGCAAGCGTTAGCCGACAAAGTAGTGGATCCTACTAAAAAAGCGGAGTTACAAAAAGACCTAGACAAAGCAAAACAACTATTAGATGCCAACAATGCAGCAGCAGCAGAGCAAGCTCGTCAAGAAGAAGCATTAGCAAGCATAAAAGATTTGTTCAACAACAACGATACAACAGGAACAATCAAAGATGTTACAAATCAAGATGCCATTGATGCAGCACAAAAAACAGTGGATGCTGTAACAAATCCAACGAAAAAAGCAGAACTTCAAAATGAATTGAATGAAGCGCAAGCGCAATTAGATGCAAGAAACGCAGCAGAAGCAGCAGAAAAAGCTAACCAAGCAGCAGCAGAAGCAAGTGTGAAAGACTTATTCAATAACAATGACACAACAGGAACAATCAAAGATGCTACAAACCAAGCAGCCATTGATGCAGCACAAAAAGCAATCGATGCTGTCACAGATCCTGTGAAAAAAGCAAGCTTACAAAAAGACTTGAATGAAGCGCAAACACAGCTAGATGCAAAAAAAGTAGCAGAAGCAGCAGCTCAAGACCAAGCGCGCCAAGCAGTCAATAATCTATTTACAAACCAAGATCCAGCTGGCCTTATCACTGTAACAGTGACTCAAGCTAATATTGATGCAGCCCAATCTTTAGTGAATAAAGTAACAGACCCAGCGAAAAAAGCAGACTTACAAAAAGACTTGGATGCAGCCCAAACACAATTGAATGCTAAAAATGAAGCAGCAGCAGATGCTAGCGTGAAAGGTTTATTCAACAACAACGATACAACAGGAACAATCAAAGACGCTACAAACCAAGTAGCTATTGACGTAGCACAAAAAACAATTGATGCTGTAAAAGACCCAGCGAAAAAAGCAGATTTACAAAAAGAGTTGAACGAAGCGCAAACACAGCTAGACGCAAGAAATGCAGCAGAAGTAGCAGACAAAGGACAACAAGTTATCGCTGGTTTCCTTGTAAATCAATTGTATCAAAATAATGATCCAAGCACAGATGCTATCAAAGACACTACAATCCAAGCAACAATTGATGCAGCCCAAGCACAAGTGGATCTTCTTTTACCAAGTGCCGTAAAAACTGATTTACAAAACAAAGTAAATCGTGCCAAAGAATTATTAGACCAAAGAAACAAAGAAGCAGCAGCTGACACTAGCGTGAAAGGTTTATTCAACAACAATGATACAACAGGAACAATCAAAGACACTACAAATCAGACAGCCATTGATGCCGCACAAAAAACAATCGATGCTGTCACAGATCCAACGAAAAAAGCAACACTGCAAAAAGAGTTGAACGAAGCACAAACACAACTAGATACAAGAAATGCAGCAGAAGTGGCAGAAAAATCAGCTCGTGAAGGGGTTAATAATCTGTTTACGAATCAAGATCCAACAGGTAACATCACTGGAAAAGTGACTCAAAAAGATATTAATGCAGCCCAAGATCTCGTTGACAAAGTAAAAGACCCAACGAAAAAAGCAGCCCTACAAAAAGATTTGGACGCAGCTCAAAAACAATTAAACGATAATATTGCAGCTCAAGAAGCAGACAAAACACAACAAGCCGTTGCTACTTTTGCAGTCAATCAGTTGTTCCAAAACAATGATCCAGGAACAGATGCAATCAAAACTACAACAACACAAACATCCATTGATACAGCACAAGCACAAGTAGATCTTCTTCTACCAAGTGCAGTGAAAACAGACTTGCAAAACAAAATTAATCGCGCCCAAGAATTATTGGATGCAAAAAATCAAACAGCAGAAGAACAAGCACGTCAAGCAGCAGCAACAGCTAGTGTGAAAGACTTGTTCAACAACAACGACGTTAATGGAACTATCAAAGACAGCACAGACCAAAAAGCTATTGATGCGGCACAAAAAACAATCGACGCTGTAACAGATCCAACGAAAAAAGCAGAACTACAAAGCGGTTTGGATAAAGCGCAACAACAATTAAACGATAAAGCAAGCGCAGAAACAGCAGCTCAAAACCAAGCACGTCAAGCAGTTAATAACCTATTTACAAACCAAGATCCAACTGGAAACATCACTGGAACACTAACTCAAAGTAATATTGATGCAGCACAAGCCCTAATCAATAAAGTAACAGATCCAACGAAAAAAGCGGAACTACAAAGCGATTTGAATAAAGCACAACAACAATTAACTGATCGCAATAACGCTATCATTGCTGTGCCACAATTAAATCCAATGACAGAAGCAGATACAGTATTTAGTGGGAAATTAGACGTAACTAATTATAACCCTGGTACAATCCGCATCTTCATCAACAATGTTGCTACTACAATAGTACCCGTAGATGCAAATGGTAATTTCACGTATAACATTGGAAACCGTAAAGCAGGCGATGTTATCAGCGTAGATTATAAAGATCGCACAGGTCAATATAATGCAGCTACAAAAGCATCTATTACAGTAACACCAGTTTTGAGTACAACAGTTATCAATAAAATGACTGAAAACGACGACACAATTTCAGGTACAACTACACCAAATGCAAAAGTAAGATATGTTGTCAATGGACAAGCAGTAAATATCGGATATGCAGATGCAAGTGGTAATTACTCAAAATATGTAGGCGTACAAACACCAGGAACTGTTGTTGGTGTGGAAGTGTTCGATGTAGCATCCAATCAATATAAACCTGCAGTAACAACAACTGTGAAAGCAGTGAACGTTACAATCGCACCAATGACAACAGCAGACGACACAGTAACAGGTAAAGCTCCTGCAAATGCTAAACTAAGAATCTCAATCAATGGTGTAGCAGTGAACGTTACAACAGCAGACGCAGATGGTAACTATAGTAAGCTAATTGGCAAACAAGCGGTAGGAACTGTAGTATCTATCGAAATGTTCAATACAGACACAGGCAAATACGAATTTGCAAAAGGTACGACAGTAACAAGTGCTGCAGTAAGTATCGAATACACAGTGAATGCGATAACTACAAATGATGACACGCTTACAGGTAAAGCTCCAGCAAATGCTAAATTAAGATATGCTATCAATGGTCAACTAGTAAGTGTTATTACAGCTGACACATCTGGAAATTACAGTAAATTTATTGGTAAGCAAAAAGAAGGTACCGTTGTTAGCGTAGCATTATTAAATGCAAATACCAACCAATATACAGCTTATAAAGACATCACAGTTTCAGCTACAACTGACGCATCCTCACTTGCACCAGTTATCAACACGATTGTTGCAGGCACAGGGGTAGTATCTGGTACAGTTCCACAAGGCGTAACAACAGTAAGAACATGGGTAAATGGTGTCGCTCAAGTGATGGTTCCAGTCACTGACGGTACGTTTACTTGGACAAAAACAAGCCTTAAAGAAGGCGACACAGTGAAAGTAGATTACAAAGATGCAACTGGCAACTGGATTTCAGCAGAAAAAGTTGTAACGAAATAAGATAAAAAAATACTAGGATGGGGATTGCTCCATCCTAGTATTAATTAAAGTGAGGTAGCAAAATGAAGAAATGGAAACTAGGATTTATAGCATTAGCCAGTATAGTTCTCTTATTCGCAGCATGCTCTAATACAAATGATAACGCAAAAACGAATAATAAACAGAGCGAGAATAAACAACAAGAAGCAATAAAGCCTACTAAAAACAAGCAATTCAAATTAAACGATCGTGTGGATCTCTTAGGTTTGATTGTCACTTTTGAAAAAGTAACCTATTTACAAAATGATAAAGGCGTTAAGGATAGTGTGCTGAAGGTAGATATGAATGTAGAAAATAACTCCGCTACACCTCGAGGATTTACCACAATTGGTATGGAGATTAGCGATAAAGGCGGAAAGAAATTAGCAATTTATCCAGGTGAAAATTTGGGGGAAAAAATTGAACCAGGAAAGACTGTTCATGGATCAGGTTACTTTGCAGTGAACGGCAAGGGCCCATACACTATTGCGTATAAAGACCAAGATTCCGATGTAAGAGCTTCTTGGAAAGTGGAGGTTAAATAACATTGGAAGGAAAAACAATAGACGTATCAGATTTGCTATTTATTTTGAGAAAATGGTTTTGGCTTATACTCATACTGGGATTGATAGGGGCTATCGGTGGATTTGTTATTGCTAAACAGTTTATTGTTCCCACCTATGAATCGCAATCCCAACTTGTCATTAAGCAAGGGACCAAAGATGAAACGACAACATCAACGTCAGATACACAGAGTAATATTCAACTGGTGAACACATATAAAATCATCATAGTGAGTCCAACTGTCCTGGAGAAAGTAGTTGATAATCTAAAATTAAACATAACATCACGGAAATTAGCTAAACAAATTTTGATAGAAAATTCAAAAGACTCGCAAGTTCTGACAGTCAATGTTTTAAACCAAAATCCAAAAATAGCAAAGCAAATCAACCAGCAACTTATCACGGCGGCAATCAAAGAGGCTAAAAAAATTATGTCCGCTAATAACATTCGCGTGTTGACAGATCCAACATATAACGATATCCCAGTGAAGCCAAATAAAGTATTACTTACTGGTATTGGACTTTTAGCAGGGTTTCTTGTGGCTATTACAATTATCGTTATTAGAGAAACCATGCGTCAGAGTGTTCGCGATGAAAAAGAACTAAGCCACATTATCAAAGCAACCCACCTAGGGAATGTCAATCAATTTTGATAGGAGGAAGGTGAATGATGAATTCTCGTCTATACAAAAACAATGCTAAAAAAAGCCAAGACACGTTAGAGCAAATGGCAGAAAATAGAGCATTTAATGAGCAAATTAAAATCATTCGTACAAATATAGAATTTGTTTCAATGGGGCAAAGTAAAATATACCTTGTGACATCGAGTATACCAGGTGAAGGAAAGTCTACGATAATTTCGAATATAGCGATAGCATTTGCACAACAAAATAAGAAAGTATTACTCATTGATGGTGATATGAGGAGGCCAACACAAGCCAAGCTTTTCCAAAGATTAAATCATACGGGACTGAGTACACTACTCGCTAATCAAAGTGTACTAGAAGACACCGTTCAAACCATTGATAAATATAACATCGATCTTATTCCAAGTGGCCCAGTACCCCCAAATCCCACTGACTTACTCTCCTCTCCTAACCTCGAGAAATTATTAGAAAAATGCAGAGAAATGTATGATTTTATCTTCATCGATAGTCCACCATTAATTGATATTGCAGACGGGCCGATTTTGGCAAGTAAAGTTGATGGGACATTTTTGGTCGTGCGTGCCTATCGAGCATACAAAACAGAAATTCAAAAAAGTGTACAAATTCTAAACCAGTCTAATGCTAAAGTTACAGGCTATATTTTGAACGATGTAAAAAGGCAAAGGTCAAGCAAAAATTATTACGTTTATTAAATGATAAAGGTGCGTTGATGGAATGAAAAAATCGAATACTAAACAAGAGAAAAAGACGCTGATATTAGGTGCAGGCGATACAGGTCATATTATCGCTAGAAAGATTTTAAAAGACCAGGCACAGACATTTCGGCTACTAGGTTTTTTAGACGATAGTCATGAGAAGCAAGATATTAGCTTAGCAGGTGTTCCTGTTATTGGTGTTTTGGCAGACCTACCGGAACTAATCAAACTTTATAATATTGAACTTGTAATTATAGCCGTCACAAATATGGATAAAGACGCGTTTGTAAAAATAGAGATGGTATGTAAGCAAGCAAGGGTAGCGCTAAGACGCGTGCCAGGTATCGAGGACTTATTACTGAAAAGTCAGCCGCTTATCAACTTTTCGGATATTCCCGCAGATATTCCAGAAGATTCTTTATTGAATCGTGCGCCAGTAGAATTAGATGACGCTGAAATTAGACGGCAATTATATCGAAAGACAGTACTTATTACGGGTGCTGGAGGATCAATCGGTTCTGAAATATGCCGGCAACTGTTAAAGTATGAGCCAGAAAAACTTATTCTACTTGGTCATGGTGAAAATAGTATTTATCTAATTGAACAGGAGTTGCGCGAGTCGGTAAGGAATACAATTCTGGTGCCAATTATTGCAGATATTAAAAATGGCAAGCAAATGCATGAAATTGTAGAAGAATATATGCCAAATGCTATCTATCATGCAGCAGCACACAAACATGTTACGCTAATGGAACAAAATCCTCATGAAGCAATACGTAATAATGTCATCGGGACGAAGAATATTAGCGCAGCAGCAGATAAATTTGGGGTACAATCATTTGTCATGATCTCATCAGATAAGGCTGTAAATTCAACAGGTGTTATGGGCGCCTCCAAACGAATGTGCGAAATGATTGTACAAGAATTTGCTCAAAAAAGCCATACTAAATTTTCAGCAGTACGATTTGGAAATGTTCTTGGAAGCCGAGGCAGTGTAGTTCCAGTGTTCAAAAAGCAAATTGCAAAAGGTGGCCCAGTAACTGTAACAGATGGCCGTATGACACGTTTCTTTATGACAATTCCAGAAGCAGCGAGCTTAGTATTACAAGCAGGGGCTCTTTCAAAAGGTGGCGAGATATTCGTTTTAGATATGGGGAAAGAAGTTAGAATCCTTGAGCTGGCTCAAAATATTATTAAGCTATCTGGCTATTCTTTAGATGACATTGAAATCAAGTTTACTGGGTTGCGCCCAGGTGAGAAATTATATGAAGAGTTATTGCTAGAAAACGAATTAGAGCCAAAGCAAATTTATCCGAAAATCTATGTGGGTAAAACGAAAGATGTCAATTTTGAGATGATGTATGAAATTCTAGAAAACTGCGACAAGTGGTCGAAGGTGAAGCTACGTGAAGAGATGATTACTCTTGCCAATAGTAACTGCACCGTGCAGAAAATATAATTTGAGAGTATAGGTGATAAACACGTGAATTGGCTATTTGCACATGACAATCGATTTTTAGAAGCAGATGATGGACAAATTTACTCAGAAGTTGCGTTTGCCTATAGCAATTGGGAGCGGTATTTAGTACACATTGACCAACTGACTGTCCTGGCACGAATGGAAAAACTAGGCGATTTAAATAAGAAGGCAATCAATCTATCGAGCGGTCCTGGTGTTACTTTTCAAGGTGTAGAAGATCCTTATGGAGTTCGGACTTTGACACCATTTCCAATAGGGTATAAAACGGTGCTAGAAGCGGTGAAAAAGACGGATGGTGTCATTGCTAGGCTACCATCTGAAATAGGTTATATGGCTTTAAAAGCTGCTAAGAAAACGAACACTCCGTATTGCATTGAAGTTGTAGGTGATGGATACCAAACAATGGCGACATATGGCAACTGGAAGGGTAAAATCTATGCACCGATTGCTGAACGCAAAATGAAGCGAAATATCGCGACCTCCCAACATACGCTCTATATAACAGAAAGGCATTTGCAAGAGCGTTATCCCCCGGTAGGATATAACGTATCTTGCTCGAATGTCGAAATACCAAAAATAGAGAAAGACACGTTGGTTCGACGTCAAGCGAGGATAGAAAGTGATAGAAAACGGCTTCATATAGGTATGAATGGTTCTTTATCATCGCCATATAAAGGCTTCGAAACGACATTTTTAGCACTTGCAAAAATTAAGTCAGAGCTACCGCCATTTGAGTTTCGAATTCTGGGGCGAGGACCTAAGGAAAGATGGCAAGATTTAGCGAAAGAGCTTGGCTTGGAAGATTGTGTCGTTTTTAGCGGAACGCTTCCAAACAAAGATGTTTGCACATGGTTGGATGATATCGATATTTTCCTGATGCCTAGTAAAACGGAAGGACAGGGTCGAGCGCTAATTGAAGCTTTATCAAGAGGTTGCAGTTGCCTTGGGTCGAATGTTGGTGGCATACCAGAATTGTTAGAGCCGGAGCAATTGCACGAATCCGGAGATGTAGCAACATTCGCTAATCAGATTAAGGTGCTTGCAATAAGTAAAGAAAAACAGTTGCAATACGCAGAACGAGGTATAGAAAGAGCAAGAACTTTTCAGAGTGAGATATTGCAAAATAAAAGACAAGAATTCTTTCATCGGTTTAAAGAGGTTATAGAAATGAGGAATTGACATAATGACAAGAAAAATTGCAGTAGTAGGGCTAGGTTATGTAGGTTTACCAGTAGCCGTAGCGTTTGGACAAAAACAAGAAGTCATCGGTTTTGACATAAACGAGGATCGTATTGCTTCCTTGAAAAAGCATCACGACAGTACAAATGAGGTAACTAGTGAGAACTTGCAGAGAGCCAATGTTGCGTATACAGCAGATGCAAAAAAATTGCGGGAATGTGATTTTATTATCGTCGCCATACCAACCCCCATTACAGATGATAAACAACCGAATTTAGCGCCACTAATTAGTGTTTCTGAAACGATTGGTGAGCACTTAAGTAAAGGTACGATAGTAGTCTATGAATCTACTGTATATCCAGGCGTTACTGAAGAAGAATGTATCCCCGTACTTGAAAAATACTCCAAATTAAAAGCAGGTCACGACTTTTATGTAGGGTATTCCCCAGAGCGCATTAACCCCGGTGACAAGAAAAACACCTTTTCCACGATTAATAAAATTGTCTCTGGTCAAACAGAGCAAGTTACTGAAATTATTTATAACACGTATAAAACAGTTATTCAAGCCGGTGTGTACAAGGCAAGTAGCATTAAAGTAGCCGAAGCTGCGAAGGTAATCGAAAATACGCAGCGAGATTTGAATATCGCGCTAATGAACGAATTTGCGATGATTTTTGATCGATTAGGTATTGATACGAAAGAAGTTTTAAAAGCTGCAAAAACAAAATGGAATTTCCTTCCTTTTTCACCTGGTCTTGTTGGTGGGCACTGCATCAGCGTTGATCCTTACTATCTAACACATAAGGCGCAACAGCTGGGCTATGATCCTCATATGATTCTAGCAGGGAGACGAATTAACGATGGTATGAGCCATTTCATCGTTTCAAGCTTGATTAAGAAAATGATTGAGGCAGACTTACCAATTAAAAATAGTGTAGTGACAGTTTTGGGTATCACTTTTAAAGAGGACGTTCCGGATATTAGAAATTCTAAAGTTATGGACATTATCTCAGAGCTGAAGCGTTACGGAATCCAAGTTCAAATTGCTGACTCCATGATGGAAGCTGAGGGCGTAAAGCTGGAAGATAGATTGGTTCCGTTTGAGGAATTGAAACAAAGCCAAGCAGTTATTTTGGCAGTACCACATCAACAATATATCGCTTCAGGCTGGGAAACATTTGAAAAATTGGTTTCTCCTAATGGGATTTTAATGGATGTCAAAGGAGCCTTAAATAGCGAAGAAAAACCAGCAAATATCCATTATTGGAGATTATGATATGAGCAAAATTTTAATTGGAGTGACTTCATCGATAAGTACACAACTTCTCCGAGGGCAGCTTGAGTATTTTAATAAGAAAGGCTACGATATGCACCTCATCTGTTCGCCAGATGGAGATATTGACTTCGTTCCAAGCTCGAATATTAAAGTCCATAAAGTAAGAATGAAGCGAGAGATTTCTCCTTTTTCGGATTTACTTTCCTTACTACAGATTATCTGGATTTATTTAAAAGTAAGACCAGATATTACGAATATTTCCACGCCAAAAGCAAGTTTACTATGCATGATCGCGGCCTATCTGACAAGAACCCCCATGCGTATTTATTCCATCATCGGTTTACGATTTGAAACTTGTACAGGAAAAAAAAGAAAGCTACTACTCACAATTGAAAAACTAATCTGCAAATGGAGTACAAGATGTATAGCGGTTAGTCCAAGTTTGAAAGAAGTACTAATTCAAGAAGGGCTAGCTCCCAGAGAGAAGATCAAAGTACTGGGATCAGGCAGTTATAATGGTCTTGATTTATCCGAATTCAAGCTGGATAAGGATGAAGTTGCACGGCTGAAAAAGCAATATTTAGATGAAAGTGATCATCAAGTGATTGGATACGTTGGCCGATTGACAAAAGATAAAGGCATTGATGATTTGGTAGAAGCTTTTACTGAACTCGCAACGGAGAGAAGTAACTTGACATTGTTACTAGTAGGCGATTTTGAAGAAGGAGATGCTGTGTCGGCTACCACCAAAAATCGGATACTAGAGAATCACCGCATCATAAAAACAGGATTTGTCCCCAAAACGGCATCATATTATCGCTTGATGGATATGTTTATTTTACCAACATATCGCGAAGGCTTTGGGAATGTCGTATTAGAGGCTGCTGCCGCCAATGTACCTGTTATTACGACAAATGTGACGGGTGCAAAGGATGCGATTATACCGAATGAGACGGGTTTGCTTATTGAGGCCGGAAATGTAACCGAAATGAAAGAGGCGATAAGGACACTGCTAGAAGATAAAGAACAAGCAGCGCGTCTTGGTGAAAAAGGAAGAGAAAGAGTGGTCAAGGAGTTCCAATCAGAAAACATTTGGAAAGGCTTAGACATAATTTATAGTAGGGCGGAGGCTGAGGAACGGTATGTATATGAAGTCGAAAAATAAGATAGACAGATGTATAGCAATAGTGATGGTAATATTATTAGCGCCATTACTGCTGTTTATAGCCTTGTTAGTCTGGATTAAATTAGATAAAAAAGTGATTTTTTCACAAGAGAGAGTTGGGCTAAACGAGTCTGTTTTTAAAATCTATAAATTTAAAACGATGACTGATGAACGAGATGAGGCAGGGAATTTACTACCAGATCACAAGAGACTCAGCCCATTCGGCACTACATTAAGGAAGTTAAGCCTAGATGAATTACCACAATTAATCAATGTAATTAAGGGTGATATGAATTTTATCGGACCTAGACCATTGTTTAAGGAATATCTTGCTTTTTATTCGGAAGATGAGAGAAGGCGCCATATTGTACGCCCAGGTCTCAGTGGTTGGGCGCAAGTAAATGGTCGAAACCGTATAAGCTGGCATGAGAAGTTTCAATTAGATCTATTTTATGTTGAAAATCAATCGTTTAAGCTAGATATGAAAATTTATAAAAAGACAATTTTAAAAGTTATTAGTCGCGAAGATGTAAATAATTCCGATCAAATAGCAATGGAAAGGTTGGACGAGATTAAGCATGCTTAAAACAAATAAAATGATCCCGCTAGCAGTACCTCATATGAGTGGAAGAGAACAAGTATACATTCAAAAAGCGTTTGAAGAAAATTGGGTCGCGCCACTCGGGTCTAATGTGGATGCATTTGAAGCGAGCATTGCGTCGTATAATCAGGTGTCTGATGCAGCAGTGGTTTCTTCTGGAACAGCAGCCATTCATTTAGCACTAGAATTACTAAACATCAAAGCTGGCGATATTGTATTCTGTTCTACATTTACTTTCGTAGCTAGCATAAACCCAGCTTTATATTTAGGTGCAAAGCCAGTATTCATTGATTCAGAGGAAGATACATGGTGCATGTCACCGTTTGCTTTAAAAAATGCTTTGGAAGAGGCTAAAAAAAATAATCAATTGCCCAAAGCTATTATTGTGGTTCATATTTACGGACAGTCAGCTAAAATGGACGAGATTATGTCACTAGCTGGCGAATATGGGATTCCTATTGTGGAAGACGCAGCGGAAGCGCTTGGAAGTGTGTATAAAGATGCACCGTTGGGAACGTTGGGTGATTTCGGGGTATTTTCTTTCAATGGAAACAAGATTATCACTACGTCCGGTGGTGGTGCACTTATTGCGAAAAATCCAGAAAAAATAGTAAAGGCGCGCTTTTTAGCTAGTCAAGCCAAGGAAGATGCACCATATTATTTACATCATCAAGTTGGCTATAATTACCGTCTCAGCAATGTACTCGCAGGTATCGGTATTGGTCAAATGGAAGTTTTGAAAGCGCGAGTAGCTAGAAAACAGGAGATATTCAAGGACTATCAGAAGGTGTTTACAGAAGTTGCTAATGTGACAATGATGCCAGAATTAGAAGATGCAAAGGGGAATAGATGGCTGTCAACTTTTACATTTGATGTAAATGAAAGTGGAAAGACGCCAGAAGATGTATTAAAGTTGCTAAAAAATCGGGGGATTGATAGTCGTTTGTTATGGAAGCCGATGCATCAACAACCTTTATTTCAAGATGCGCCATTTTATGAGGATGTAGCTGGGGATGTAGCTACGAAACTATATAATACAGGTTTATGCCTGCCATCCAGCACTCAGATGACACAACAAGAGCAAGAATACGTGGTGGATACGATAAAAAGGATTTTAACCGAATGACTAAATAACTTGAAGGATGTATGAAATTAATATGCCAATAAAAATTCCTAAACAAATATATGTTATATGCGTCAATTTCATCATGTTATGTCTTGGAGCATTTGTTACTATTTATGTTGCTGAGAACATCAATGCACCAGGGTATGATCGATTGTATCTGCTACCATTAACCTACACTTTCTGTTTCTTAGCCATATTTTCCCGTTTATTATTCCATCGTTTTAAAGTATTTATCGTTGTTTTCAGTACCATCGGTTTTGCAAGATTTGTGGTGTTGCCGTTCTTTATTGTATTTAATGATTACTATGGAGGCCGGTCTCCAGAACCACCACTTGCAAGTTCGATGGAAACAGCCATTTACTTGATGGTTTATGAACTTATCATTGTGACAATTGTGATTGGGGTTCTAGATTATTTTCAAAATAAAAAATATAAGGCTCGAGATACAGAGAAACCATTTGACGAGACGAAAAGTTATTTTGGGTATATGGTGTTTATTGTTGTTGCTATTTTGGCGACAATAGGTATACCAGGCGTTATTTCATCGATTAGCTTGTTTATTCCGAAGCCAGATTTGGTGGATGTAATGGAAGATAGTAGTGTTTTACACATGCTTGGTGGCTATATGTTTATTTTAGCGAAACAGCTTGTTTTTATTATGGTGACATGGTGGGCGTATAAAAAACATGCGGCTACGAATCAAATGCTGTATGTTTGGATTGCGATTGTAGCTCTATTTATGAATATCGGTATTTTTACGGGCACAAATCGTTCAGACATTGTACTTGTTGCTATTGTGAGTTTGGTAACATTCAAACTGTTGTTCCCTAAATATTTCAAAATGGTGGTATTCTTTGTTGTAGCTATGATTGTTGGGATTATTATAATCATGAGTACCGTGCGTAATATTGCATCGATTTCTGGAGGAACAAGTGGGGTGACGGACTTCACGGATAATTTGCAGGTGTATTTTGGAGGCCCGTATAACGTAGCGATGGCGCTTGAGACTAAGCTTATTTTTCCTCAAGCTCAGCATTGGTCCGTATTATTTTTCGATATTTTCCGGCCAATGATTGGTGTCAATATATTTGTTAAGAATTTACCGTTTGACTACTCGAATCTGTTTTTTAACCAACGTTATTTTTACTCTGAGCACACAACGCAAATTTTGCCAATGATTGGTCAAGGAAATCTGTTTTTTGGTTATCTACTTTCACCAATTTTTTCAGTTTTTGTTGTATGCCTAGCCTATTTTATTCAATCTAAAATTGATAGGACGCGCTCGATAGAGATGTTCTACTTTCTCACCCTTGTCTGTACGCGGATGGGCATGTTGATGGGACAAAATACGATGAATATTATTAACGATCTTAGCTACAACTTGGCGCTGTTTTTGATTGTCTATTATGTGAATAAAAAAATTGTTTTTAAGAAACGTCTAGGAGATGTTCACTATGAATAAGAAACGCCTATTTTTTCGATATATTTTACCAATGCATATCGTTCAATTAGTAACAGCTGTGCTTCCTAATACAGATATAACCACAAAGATTCGTGGTTATATGATGCGACCGTTTTTTAAATCTTGTGGATCTAATTTTCGGATTGGGATGCGTGTGATTATCAATCGACCAGACTTGATTTGTGTTGGTAATGATGTCTATATAGCACATCAATGTTATTTAAATGGGACTGGTGGACTTACGATAGAGGATGGTGCGTCGATAGGGCCAATGTGCGTTATCGTAACGTCCAAACATGTGTATCAGAATGGAGCGGTTTCTATGAATTCAGAGGCTCAACCAGTTGTTATTGGCAAAGGGGCTTGGCTTGCAAGTCATGCGGTGATTAATGCTGGCGTGACGGTTGCTCCTGGAACCACTGTGGGCGCAAATGCAGTTGTTACGAAAAATTTTGAGCGAGATGCTATTATTGGCGGGGTTCCAGCGAAGTTTATTCGTAATCAGAAAGAGCACCTGCATGATGTACATTAAGAAGCTTTTTCAAAATGATTTTTTCCTGACATTGGTTAAAAAAGGGTTTGTTGTACTAAACGGCGTTATTAGTTTGATGCTTGTGGCAAGGTATTTTGGTCCAGCAATGCGCGGGGAATATATGTACGTCATCAATATTGTTATTGTAGGAACAACGATTTTAAATCTAGGAATTTCATTGATTTACCCTCAAATGCGTAAGGAAGATCCGTACGCGAAAAAATTATTTGTGAGTTATGCTATTATCCAATTTTTTGTCTATGGAAGTATTGCGATTGCTGTGACACTCATAACAAAAAATCTTATGTTGGGGCTAGGACTGCTACTCATCAGCGTTAATGTTCTAAACCTTCAAGTGACACAGATTAATCTTGTTGAAAACTTGAAGCAGCAGTCTATTATTATTATCATTTCTTCCATTATAAATACGATTCTAATTATACTTGCATTTTTCCTAACAAGTGAGAACCTTTATGTCATTTTAATTATTTATGGTTTGAAAAGCTATGTATCTATGATTTTTTCGCTTATTTCATTATGGGATCGTGATTTTAAATTTAAAATTGTACCAGCAAAGTATAAAAAGATGACTGTGCTATCTTTTTTGCCACTTCTGACATCTTTTTTAATCGCGGTTAACTACCAAGCGGATATTATTATTCTGAAAATGATGTCGGTGGATTATTATCATATCGGCTTATATAGTACGGGTGTGGCATTAGCAGAGTATTCATGGATGATTCCAGATATTTTTAAAGAGGTCATGTTTCATCGTAATGCTTATAAAGATGATATCAAACGGATGACTTTTTCTATTCGATTAGGATTTACAGCGGTTGTTTTAGTGGCGATTATGGTAATCTGGCTAGGCAAACCTTTATTGGGTCTACTGTTTGGCCCAGAGTTCATTCCAGCCTACCCAGTTGTGGTTTTAATGTTCTTGGCTGTACCGTTCATGGTTTATGCGAAAATTATTGGAACTCTTTTTTCGGCGAATGGCGGCTGGCGCTTTTACTTTATTACGCTGCTTGTCAGTGTTTTGTTAAACGTTGGTCTAAATTTTGTTCTAATACCGTTGTTCCATATTTATGGTTCAGCGATCGCCTCGATTATTTCGTACGCTTTTTGTGGACTTACATTAGTTGTATGGTTTAAACGGAAATATCGTGTACCGTTTACTGATTTATTATTTATGAAGCCTAAAGATGTAAAGGCAGTAGTACCATTCTTGTTTAGAAAAAAGCAGACCAATAGTGCGATGATGCGAGACAGCCAGTAAAAAAGTACATGAAAGGATAGATTTTATTTGTTTAAAAATGGTTATTTTATTATATCTCTTGATTTTGAATTAAGATGGGGGAGTTACTCTTGGGATACGAATCATTCGTATGATGCCAACGTTTTAGGCGCTAGGAAGGCGATTCCAGACATATTACAGACATTTAAAGAACACCAAATTCATGCAACGTGGGCAACAGTCGGTGCGCTGTTCGCGGAGTCAAAAAGTGATATTTTGGAAGTGAATAAGCAATATTTCAAAAATACACCAACTACTCATATATCTGATTTTTTAAAGGAATGTACAGAACTAGGAGAAAATGAGACGGCAGACCCTTCCCACTATGCCCTTTCTTTGATAGAACAAATAAGCGCAACAGAGCATCAAGAAATAGGGCTGCACACATATTCTCATTTTTACTGTTTAGATAATAAGGAAGCCGATAAGTCGTTTCAAAGTGACACATGTGCTGCGCTGGCCATGATGAATGCACAGGGCATTGAGCCTAAAAGTTTTGTTTTCCCTAGAAACCAATTTAATCCAGAGTTGTTAGATATACTAAAATCATATGGAATGAACATTGTTCGCGGCAATGAAAACCATGTCTTATATCGCGAGCGTGAAGAGAAACAGGAAAATAGAGTTCATCGCGCTTTGAGGCTTATGGACTCCTACGTTAACATTTCAGGCTATCATACATTTTCACCAGACTCTTGTTTGAAACAAGGTCTAGTTAACATTCCTTCCAGTCGATTTTTAAGACCATATGTAAAAAAAGCACGTCATCTAGAACGACTAAAACTAAACCGTATTAAGAAGGCAATGCGCCATGCTAGTGAACATGGGGAGGTATTTCATCTTTGGTTCCATCCACATAATTTTGGTATGAATATCAAAGAAAACATTGCTATGCTGCAAGATATATGTGCGTATTATGAATATTTGCAACATGAGTTTGGCTTCAAAAGCGTAACCATGCAGGAGCTAGCTCAGAAAGTTGAAGGAAAGGGAGACACTTTATGAAAATCATGATGCTTGCGGGTGAAAAGTCAAGTTCTCATGCTGTTTATCAAAAAATAAATATAGGATTTCCAATAAGTACTGTTGTCATGGAAGCCCCTTTATCCAAAAAAGGAATGATTAAAAGAAGGATAAAGCGTCTAGGGATTGGAACAGTTATTGGACAAGTTTTATTCCAGCTCTTATGCCTTCCATTTCTAAAAAAGGAAGCGCGGGAACGAATCCAGCAAATCATAAAAAAAGAGGATATAGATGAGACCGATATACCAGCGTCTAAAATACAACGAGTGCAATCTGTCAATGATGAGAATACGATTGCAGTAATTCAAGCAGAAGCGCCAGATTTGATAATTGTTTGTGGAACTAGAATAATAAGTAAGCAAGTACTAGAATCTACGAAAGCTCCTTTTATTAATATTCATGCAGGAATTACACCATATTATAGAGGTAGCCACGGAGGTTATTGGGCGCTAGTTCAACAAGATAAGAGAAATTGTGGTGTCACCTTGCACTATATCGATACAGGTATTGATACAGGGAATATCATAGCTCAAGACAAAATTAGCGTAACTTCAAAAGACAACTTTGTCACCTATCCTTACCTACAATTAGCAAAAGGTATTCAGCTACTTGAGCAGTTCCTAGTAGGAAAGAGTACAGAATTAATCCCACCAAAAATAGCGGATAGAAATAGAAAAGGTAAAGTATTCTATCAGCCAACCTTGTTCCAATATCTACTCTTGAGGAAGCGCCTGAAAGTTAAATAGTCGAGCTTAAAGAGGTATGTAAGCTTTTCAACGGAAGGAGCTAAGCGGGGGGTGTAGAGATTTTCTTGAATTTATTGGTTTAATAATTCTATTGACAGTAGTGCAGACAATAATCATGCTGAGTATCTTTGGAAAAAAGATTTGGATTTGAGTATACAAAAAACACCTATAGAATGCACTTCTTTTTTGAAGTGGCCATTCTATAGGTACCATTGTAATTGGTCCTTTTTCATATGATTTTCTTTTAGAAGAATTAGAATGGGAGACAATACCTGCAGAAAAATTTAATCAATCAGAAATACAAAACTTACTAGATGGTACTACTATTGATATCTATGCAATGAATTGGCGAGCCTCAGCATCTACGCGGGCAGAAAAGGAATATTTAAGCGGGTTGAGAAAGGACTTTTATAAGCAACGTCAACTAATACTAGCATGGAGACTATCTGGAAATAATATCCAGCATAGACGATTCCCAACTAATCGCCATAATAGTAATGATATGGCACTCAATACTTGGTTTGTTTAACTTTTTAGCAAATACCATCTTATAACTCTGTAGCAAAGAGTTACAAAGGTTGTGGAGAAACAGTAAAGTATGGATATTCGGAAAATGGATTAAAAGTTCGAGCAATGCTCAAAGAAAATGGTAATCATTTCGATTTTAGTGCTGACTGGAGTATTAATGGATTTTTTTTTGATTGCGGATTCTTTTTCTGGCGCGAATGAGTCCAGGTATGGCATTAGAAGAGTCTGAGACAAAAGGTTCTCTGACCTAGAAAAATACGTATCAAAAATCTAAATTCAGATTTTTGATACGTATTTTTTCCTTTTTCCATCAAAGGAAAATAAAATATATTGCTTCTTCCCGTTGTTTTTATTGTTCATATACACAATGTAAACATAATCAAGTTAACGCTTATATCATCATGCGTAATATGCCCCAACTCTGGAACCGAATTGTTTTTCAAAATATCATACCAAAACTCAAAAATGTTCCCATGATTCTTCTTAGTAGAGGTATTAATCTCACAAAAATCTTCTGAAAAAAGGGCTCAATAAAATAATATTACGAAGGAAAACACAAAAATATTCATAGACGCTTCATTCGGTTCCTTAAAGGCTAGTCTTAACAAAATGCTCCTGTACTATCTCGAACAAACTTTCAATTATGCACTAATCTTTGCTTGCCTTTTCTGGATAAATCTCAGTAAGAATACGAGTAAGGCAACACAAACAATGGATAAGATTGCAATTTTAGTATTTCCTTTTAGTAGCGCATCTCCTCCAAATGCATATAGGAATGAAGTAGGTAAAACACCGAATGTAATCGCTAGCAAAAGTGATTTTAGTGGTAATTTTAATTTGACTGCTGTGTAGTTCACGATAACGGATGGTAGTATTGGAATCATGTAACCCGCTGTGATGCCGAAGAGCGGGTTTTTCATGCGTGAAATATTAGCTATGAATTCGTCCGATCTGTTTGTTTTTTTGGATGTTCCAAATTTATGTAACATAATAATCACGATGACATTTCCCAATATATTTCCGGTGATATTCATAACAACACCAATCCACGGGCCAAAGCACACACCTATAAGAATACCGATTACTGAGTTAGGAACACCAGGAATAGCGCACATGACGGCTGTCAAAGCTACTAGCAACAAGGCATCTTTTAACTTATGGCTACGAATACTCTCTATCAGCTGCGTTCTATCTGCATCCGGATCAAGGAATAACTTGAAATCAGCAGAATAATCCTTATAAATAATGTAACCTAATATGATAATAGCGATGAGACCTAGCACAATAAACATTACTTTGACTTTGAGACGGATATTCATGTTTTTTCCTCCCTTTTTCCCCTCTACAACTCCAATTATAGCTCGACATTTTGTACTTAGCAAATTCTTGATTACTGTACTTTCTCTTTTTTACGGAAGCCATTTGGTGTGTACCCAGTGATCCCGCAAATCAGAGTGTACCTGTTTATGAATGGTTTTGTGAATCTTTGTTAGGGAGCAAATTATTATTTATGGTAACTATAACATGGAGGTGTAAAACAAATATATATCTAATTATTTCTAATTAACGATAAATAGATTAGATGATGAAATAAGAAGAAATATTTTCAGATAGATAAAAAATAGTATCACATAATGACATTGTGTGATGGTGTTGGAAATGGTATGAAAAAAGGAAAGATTATTGTTCATGAAATTCTAATCTGGATCACAGCTATTTTTTTCTTAAAGATGTAATATAAAAATATAAGTTAACAACAAGCAAATTCATTATCATACTTTCTCCCGAAGCGTGATAATGTGAACTCCCTTTTTAGACGGTTGCGGCTCTCCCCTTTTCCGTAGTGTTTTTTTGTGCACCAAAAATATATCTGATAAGGGTATACTTGAGCAAGACAGAAAGAAGATGGGGTATTATCAAAGGAAGGCATGTCTGGTAAGGCTGTCCGATAATAACTCTAAGTAAGTAGAAATAAGTACAGCAACAGGTATATAACGCGTTTCTTCTATAGCAAACTAGACAACAATCATTTTGAGCCCTGTTATAGTATCACTTTCGTCTTTAAATATTTACAATCATGTCGTAAACACAGATTAACTGATATAATGAATCAGAACATGGTTTTAATTTTTTAGAGATGAGGAAAGCCAATGGATAAACAAAAACAGCAACTAAGTATTGAAGTTGCGCGCCTGTATTATCAATCTGATTACAGTCAACAAGAGATTGCCAGCCAGCTCGGAATTTCACGCCCAACTGTATCCCGACTTTTGCAATTCGCTAAAGAAAGTGGTTACGTGGAAATCAAAGTTACCGATCCGTTCGCCGACTTGGATGCGTTGGAAACAGCGCTTCGAGAAAAATATAACTTAAAAGAAGCACATGTCGTTTTTTCACCGACTACCGAATATACAACAATTACCGATTTCCTTAGCAAAAAAGGTGCAGAATACCTTGAAGAAATTGTTAAAAATGGTGATATTCTTGGTGTAAGTTGGGGAACGACAATGTATGAAGTCGCGAAAAAAATTCGACCGCAAGATGTGCGTGGTGTGGAAGTGATTCAATTAAAAGGTGGGATTAGTCATTCCAACGTCAATACATACGCATCCGAAACGATTTCTCTATTCGCTGAAAACTTCCAAACGATGCCGCGCCATTTACCGCTCCCTGTTATTTTTGATAATGCCACCGTCAAAGAAATGGTGGAGCAGGATCGTCACATTCACCACATCATCGAGATGGGAAAACAGGCAAATATTGCGGTTTTTACTGTTGGAACCGTTCGCGATGAGGCTCTTCTTTTCCGACTCGGCTATTTTAATGAAGCTGAGAAAAAGCTACTAAAAACAAAAGGCGTTGGCGATATTTGTTCCCGTTTTTACGACAGAGACGGCCAAATTTGTAGTGCAGAAATCGATGCTCGCACAATCGGTATCGAACTCGAATCACTTAAGCTAAAAGAGCGCTCCATTCTGATTGCAGGTGGCGCAAGGAAAGTCGTAGCGATTCATGGCGCGCTTCAAGGAGAATATGCCAACATTTTGATAACAGATCAGTTCACCGCGAAAGAATTAGTTCGATAGTAGCTTTTTGCCAAGATATGCGACGGAAACCTATTTTTTTAAACTTAATTATGGTAGTATGCAATAGAAGAAGGTTTTGCGAAAAATCATGCGAGGTAGTTTTTCTACAGTCTGAGGCTATGCGTCAACATAGCCTTCCACGCAAACATGAAACACCGTTTAAGATGGTGCCAGCCTTCATAGTTTTTTTGAAACCACTCAGCTGTTTGGAAGCTTATGAGTGGTTTTACTTATCTCTGTCATTCTTACTGTTCATAATCATAACGACAAGTCCTGCGAAAGCGACCATAATCGTTAGTGATTCAAAGACAGTCATAATTAATCCTTTCTAGGAGAAACCAGGAATAACATCGGCATCACCTACTTTCATAAAAAGAAGGCGTCAAACCACATCATAAACTTTTCTGCTAACCAATTATATCATGTAATCCTTAATAAAAGTCCCACAATCATAACTTGAACATAATTTCATATATAACTTTACAAATGTTCATATCTGTATTATGATGAAAACAAATAATAGAAAAGCGAGGAGATTACTCATGACGAATATCGCCAAAATGATCGACCATACAGCTCTAAAACCAGAAACAACGAAGGAAATGATTCTAAAACTAACAGCAGAAGCCAAGCAATTCAATTTTGCATCTGTCTGTGTGAACCCTACGTGGATTGAGCTAGCTCATGAACAATTAGCAGGGACAGGCGTAGATGTATGTACGGTTATCGGCTTCCCACTTGGTGCCAACACAAGCGTTACTAAAGCGTTCGAAGCAGCAGACGCTATCCAAAAAGGCGCAACAGAAGTCGATATGGTTATCAATATTGGTGCTTTAAAAGACAAAGATGACGCTTTAGTTGAGTCAGATATTAAAGCGGTTGTCGATGCGGCTAAAGGAAAAGCTTTAGTTAAAGTCATCATCGAAACAAGTCTATTAACGGATGAAGAAAAAGAACGGGCTTGCCGATTAGCGGTAGCAGCAGGAACGGATTTCGTCAAAACATCAACTGGGTTTTCGACAGGTGGCGCAACCGTGGAAGATATTGCATTGATGCGCAAAACGGTCGGACCTGATATTGGTGTAAAGGCTTCAGGCGGAATTCGCACAAAAGAAGATGTTGATAAAATGATCGAAGCAGGCGCAACACGTATCGGAGCAAGTGCGGGTGTGTCGATTGTTTCAGGAAATGACGCAAATCCGAAAGATAACTATTAACAAAATCGTCAAAATGTGGCATGATGGAAGAGAAGTAATTTTTCCTGTGAAAAGAGGCGAGCCACATTGGGTGCAACGATTCGAGATATTGCAGAAAAAACGGGTGTTTCCATTACGACTATTTCCCAGATACTAAATGGTAAAGGGAGTCGTTTTAGTGAAGCAACGAGAAATAAAGTGTTTCAAACCGCAAAAGATTTAGCCTATAAACCAAACTTTTTTGCGAAAAATATGGTGACGAATCGGACGAATACGATTGGTATGATTGTACCGGAAGTAACGGACCCATTTTTTTCGCAAATGGTGAAGGGCGCAGAGGATTATTTGAATGCGCATGATTATATGATTTTACTATGTAATTCCTCGCAGGACAGTATGCGTGAGGACCTATATGTGGAGGAGCTTTTGCATAGGGCAGTGGATGGATTGATAATTGCCAGTCCAAATATTTTGGCATCCAATGTGTTTACGCAACTAGAAGCGCTACATAAACCATATATTTTGCTGGATCGCAAACGGCATCATCGCGAGGAAGGCAATATTTTTATTGATGATTATGAAGGCGGATACATGGCAACGGAGCATCTGATAGCACTAGGTCACACGAACATTGGGATTATCACATCGGATGATTCTTTTTATTCGGTAGAAGAACGTCTACAGGGCTATCAAGCTTCATTAAAGGAGCACGGAATAACAGGCTCACTAGCGTGGATTATGGAAGGCGATCAGACAATGTCAGGCGGCTATATCGCATCGAAAAAATTGCTGGAAACCGCTGATATAACAGCCTTGTTTGTAACGAACGATCAAATGGTGGCGGGAGCATACCGTGCAGCACTTGAACTCGGCATCACAATTCCAGACGATCTTTCTGTTATTGGCTTCGACGACATTGAACTAGCAGAATACATGGCACCAACGTTAACAACAATCCGTCAACCAATATACGACATCGGAAAAACCGCAGCCGAGTACCTACTAAAAGCCATCCAAAATCCAACCGAAAAAATGGCAAACAAAAAAATGCCACTCAACCTCATTGTCCGCGAGAGCACAAAAAAACGAATAGTAAACGCAGAATGAAGGTAGAATTATCGCTAAAACGATTAAAAACACAGAACGTCGCCTAACAGGAGAATCCACAAAATTTCGGCGGAGTGACAGCTGCTCATATTCTAGGCAAAGTCGAGTAGCTGTCGCTCCGAGATGGATATTGTTTCACATGTGATACAATTGATGATATACTGTTATCGGTAAACCGTTTTACTTTTTAAGTTCCGAATGTAAACGCTTGCTGAGAGGGCTAGCATTGTTATCAGTAAACCGCTTTACTCGTAGTAGCAAAAATAGTTCCATACTTTAAATTATTGGGGGATTCATAATGAAATTTCTAATTGGTATCATTGGTTTGATTGTCGTTCTAGGCATCGCTTGGATTGCGAGTAACGATCGCAGAAAAGTGAAATTTAGGCCGATTATCGTTATGATTGTTTTACAGTTTATTTTAGGGTTTATACTGCTGAACACGAGTGCAGGAAACTGGCTCATTGGTGGGATTGCGGATGGCTTCGGTAAATTATTATCGTATGCCGCAGAAGGTGTGAATTTTGTATTTGGTGGTCTTGTGAACACGGATCAAATGTCCTTTTTCCTCAGTGTATTGCTGCCGATTGTCTTTATTTCTGCGCTAATCGGGATTTTACAACATTGGCGTATTTTGCCGTTTATTATTAAATATATTGGCCTTGCGCTGAGTAAAGTTAACGGAATGGGGAAATTAGAATCATATAACGCGGTTGCTTCTGCAATTCTTGGGCAATCTGAGGTTTTTATTTCTGTGAAGAAAGAACTTGGATTACTGCCGAAGCATCGTCTTTATACGCTGTGTGCTTCTGCTATGTCAACCGTTTCGATGAGCATCGTCGGCTCTTATATGGTACTCTTAAAGCCAGAGTATGTCGTAACAGCATTGGTTCTTAATCTATTCGGAGGTTTCATCATCGCATCAATTATCAATCCGTATGAAGTTACCGAGCAAGAAGATATTCTCGAAGTAAAAGAAGAAGCCAAACAAAGCTTTTTTGAAGTGTTAGGCGAGTATATTATGGATGGTTTCAAAGTAGCGATTACGGTTGCTGCAATGCTGATCGGTTTCGTTGCGATTATTGCAATGATTAACGCGATTTTCAGCGGTATTTTCGGTCTTTCGTTCCAAGAATTACTCGGTTATGTTTTTGCACCATTTGCATTTTTAGTTGGTGTTCCTTGGGATGAAGCAGTTAAAGCAGGGAGCATTATGGCGACTAAAATGGTATCCAATGAATTCGTCGCGATGACTGATTTAGCAAATGGTAATTTCCATTTTTCAGGCAGAACGACCGCGATTGTATCCGTATTCCTCGTATCGTTCGCTAATTTTTCATCTATCGGTATTATCGCCGGAGCAGTCAAAAGCTTGAACGACAAGCAAGGCATCGTTGTCGCACGTTTCGGTTTGAAACTATTATTCGGTGCCACATTAGTTAGTTTCTTAACAGCCACAATTGTTGGCTTAATCTATTAAGGAGGTTTTTCAAAATGGCATTTAAAAGAATTCACGTTGTAGTTATGGACTCGGTAGGTATTGGTGAGGCGCCAGACGCAGCGCAATTTGATGATTTTGACGTTGATACATTAGGGCACATCGCGCGCGAAAAAGGAGGACTAAAAATGCCTAATATGGCGATGCTTGGTCTGTCTAACATTCGCGAAATTGCAGGTGTTCCCGTTGCTGATAAGCCACAAGCCTACTTCACAAAAATGCAAGAAACATCCGCAGGTAAAGATACGATGACAGGGCATTGGGAAATCATGGGTCTTTACATTGACACACCATTTCGCGTATTCCCAGACGGATTTCCAGATGAACTGATTAAAAAAATTGAGGACTTCTCTGGTCGTAAAGTAATCGGAAATAAACCGGCAAGTGGTACAGAAATCATGGAAGAACTCGGGGAAGAGCAATTGGCAACAGGAGCTCTAATCGTGTATACATCCGCTGATTCTGTTTTACAAATTGCTGCAAATGAAGAGTTGATACCGCTTGAAGAACTATATCGTATTTGCGAGTATTGCCGAGAAATTACGCGTGATGAACCATACATGCTTGGTCGTATTATCGCTCGTCCATTCGTTGGCAAAACAGCGAAGACATTCGAACGTACAGCAAACCGTCATGACTACGCACTAAAACCATTCGATAAAACAGTGATGGATCATTTGAAAGATGGCGGCTTAGACTCGATTGCAATCGGTAAAATATCTGACATTTTTGATGATGAAGGTGTGACGAGATCGATTCGCACGAAGTCAAACATGGATGGTATGGATAAGTTTATTGACCTATTAAGCGAAGATTTCCATGGCATGAGTTTCCTGAACCTTGTTGACTTTGATGCATTGTTCGGTCACCGTCGCGATCCAATCGGTTATGGTGATGCGCTGGAAGCATTTGATGCGAGACTTCCAGAAGTGTTCGCAAATATGAAAGAAGATGATTTGTTACTTATCACAGCTGATCACGGGAACGACCCAACGTATCGCGGCACCGACCATACGCGTGAATATGTGCCATTGTTAGCTTATTCGAAACAATTTAAAGACGGCGGTAAGGAGCTTGATTTGCGCAAAACATTCGCTGATTTAGGCGCGACCGTCGCAGATAATTTTAAAGTGAAAATGCCTGAGTACGGTGAGAGCTTCTTAAACGACTTAAAATAAAAAGGATTGGTGAACGAAAATGAGAATGGTAGATGTAATTTCGAAAAAGCGTGATGGTAAAGAATTAACGACCGAGGAAATCGGATTCGTAGTAGATGGTTACACAGCGGGCAAGATTCCAGATTACCAAGTTAGTGCACTTGCTATGGCGATTTTCTTCCAAGATATGACGGACCGCGAGCGTGCAGATTTGACAATGGCGATGGTTAATTCCGGTGAAACGATTGATTTGTCGGCGATTGAAGGTATTAAGGTGGACAAGCACTCGACTGGTGGCGTTGGAGATACGACAACACTAGTATTAGCACCACTTGTTGCAGCACTTGATGTACCGGTTGCAAAAATGTCTGGACGCGGATTAGGTCATACGGGAGGTACGATTGATAAATTAGAGGCGATTGAAGGCTTCCACGTAGAAATCACAAAAGAGCAGTTTATCGATTTGGTGAACCGTGATAAAGTTGCGGTTATTGGTCAATCAGGCAATCTAACTCCTGCTGATAAAAAACTGTATGCATTACGTGATGTAACTGGCACGGTAAACTCGATTCCACTTATTGCAAGCTCGATTATGAGTAAGAAAATTGCAGCAGGTGCTGATGCGATTGTTTTGGATGTTAAAACGGGTGCTGGTGCCTTTATGAAAACAGATAAAGACGCAGAAAACTTAGCGCATGCGATGGTTCGGATTGGGAATAATGTTGGCCGCCAAACGATGGCAGTTATCTCAGATATGTCGCAGCCGCTTGGTTTTGCAATTGGTAATGCCTTGGAAGTGCAAGAAGCAATTGATACGTTAAAAGGTGAAGGACCAGCAGACTTAACAGAGCTAGTTTTAATTTTGGGAAGTCAAATGGTTGTTTTAGCTAAGAAAGCGAATGACTTGGACGAAGCACGAGCGATGCTGAAAGAAGTAATGGCGAATGGAAAAGCATTAGCGAAATTCAAAGACTTTTTGAACAACCAAGGCGGGGACGGTTCGATTGTAGATGATCCAAGTAAATTGCCACAAGCGAAGTTCAAGATTGACGTGCCAGCAAAAGAAAGCGGCGTTGTTGCGGAGATAGTTGCAGATGAAATTGGTATTGCTGCGATGCTTTTAGGCGCAGGACGTGCGACGAAAGAGGACGAAATTGACTTAGCAGTTGGCATTATGTTGCGTAAAAAAGTTGGCGATAAAGTGGAGGTTGGTGAACCACTTGTAACAATTTACTCAAATAAAGAAGATGTGAAGGCAGTTGAAGCAAAGATTTACGAAAATATTCGAGTTAGCGACAAAGCAGATGCACCTAAGTTGATTCATACGATTATTACCGAATAAAACAGAGCAAAGTCCCCTGATTCGCGATGGAATCGGGGGACTTTGTTGCGGATATTATGAGGCATCGTTTGCCGATTTAGAGCCTCAATATGCAGTGGAATGAAATTGCCTTCCTTATAGCCAACTCCTCGAAAACTTCACGCCCTCCATAAAAGTCAAAAGAGGACTTTTCTTGCGCCCTCTAACAATTTCTGTCGAGGCTAAACGGGCTCTTTCAGCTTTTCATCACACAACATAAAATATAATACAATCATCGCTCTGTGAGACTTTATTAAAAAAAGTCCGCAGTGCTTGGAAATTTATTCGTAATTCTTTTTCTAACTTATCTTTCTTTGTTCGCCAATTTATCCCGTATAAACCAGCTTTCTTCAATTCCTTAAAATCATACGTTGCTAGGAATTCGTCTTCGGTGATACTGAATAAGGCATCTTTTGCCATACGGACTTGCTCAGGGTAAATGAAATATACGGTTGCTAAAGAATCACGAATTTCATTTTCTATCTTAAGCGGTACAATATAACCCCAGGGTGATTTTCCGTTTTTTGTTTTCCCGCAAAAAATATAATGAATAATCTCCCAGTATTCATCTAGCGACAGTAACATTGGTAGCGTGAAAACAGATTCATATCCCGATTTTATTTCTCGCATACCAGGCTCGTCAATGTAATAATAATATCCATGTAATGCCATTTTGTTATTCCCCTTTCAAGTTGCTATTTGTCACATTCACTCTCCATAGTAAAGCCGATTATTATCGTTTCACTATGACAAAGATAATTATGCTTAATTTTAGTTGATTTGTCAACGAAATGCTTAACTGTGTAATTTTGTAGTCGATAGTGGTAGAATTAAGAACAAACGTTTCTAGTTTTGATGAATAGGGTAAATTAATAAATATGCTTTTAATGACAAAATGAAAGGGAAGTGACCCATGATACGCTTTGAAAATGTAACGAAACAATACCAAAATGGCGAACATGCCGTCAAAAATGTTGATTTGAATATAAAAGATGGCGAGTTTTTTGTGTTTATTGGACCGAGTGGTTGTGGTAAAACGACGACACTAAAAATGATTAACCGCCTTATTCCGCTTACAACAGGAACAATCTATATCGATGAAAAACGAATCAGTGATTATAATATTCACGAATTGCGCTGGAATATTGGCTACGTGTTGCAACAAATTGCCCTTTTTCCACATATGACGATTGAAGAAAATATTGCGATTGTGCCAGAACTTAAGAAATGGGAGAAGGAGAAGACGCAGAATCGGATTACCGAATTATTGAATAGCGTTGGTTTGGATGCAGAAAGTTATCGCAATCGCAAACCAGCAGAACTTTCCGGTGGTGAGCAACAACGTGTTGGAGTGGTTCGTGCTTTAGCTGCTGATCCAGAAATTATTTTGATGGATGAACCGTTCAGTGCATTGGATCCAATCAGTCGCCAAAAGTTGCAACAAGACATGATTGTGTTACAACGCAAAATCAAAAAAACAATCGTATTTGTTACGCATGATATGCAAGAGGCATTGATGCTTGGGGATCGAATTTGTATTATGAAAGACGGCGAGATTGTGCAATGTGATACGCCGAATGAAATTTTGCGAAATCCAGCGAATGCGTTTGTACAAAATTTCTTGGAATCAGGTAATGTGAATCAGCATGTACTATCGTCTAAGTTTACTGTACAAGATATGGTGGAACAGGGCTATTTTGAGGCACAATTAGTTGAGGGAGAGGCCGATTTTGGTTCGCTAATTGCAGTAGAAGTGTTACTACAACAATTAGCAAATCAGGCGACCGTATCAGTTGAACAAGAAGGTAAGCCGGTGGGGATAATCACGCAACAACATATCATCCAATTTCTTGCAAAACAACTAGAAAGAGAGGCTGAGCGTGTATGAGCCAATTAATTGATACGTTTCAAGTACGGCAGGATGCTCTCTGGACCGCGCTCGTTCAGCATATCGAACTGTCCTTTGTCTCACTATTTATTGCTGTTTTTATTGCTGTTCCGCTTGGCATTTATTTAACGAATCATAAGCGCGCTGCTGAGCCAATCATCCAAGTGACGGCTATTTTGCAAACAATTCCATCACTCGCTTTGCTTGGTTTGCTAATCCCGCTTGTTGGAATTGGTACAGTACCGGCGATTATCGCACTTGTTATCTATGCTTTACTACCAATTTTGCGGAATACATATACTGGAATCAAAGAAATTGATCCGGTTTTGATGGAAGCCGCTGAAGCCATGGGAATGAACAAATGGAAAAAACTGTATAAAGTCCAATTACCACTTGCGATGCCAGTCATTATGGCAGGTATTCGTACAGCGATGGTTCTGATCATTGGAACGGCTACACTCGCAGCGCTTATCGGAGCTGGCGGACTAGGGGATCTTATCCTACTAGGAATTGATCGCAATGACAATAGCTTAATACTACTTGGAGCTATTCCAGCCGCCTTACTTGCGATTTTATTCGATGTCATTTTACGCTATATGGAAAAAGCGACGTTCAAGCGGACACTTATCACGATTACCGGTGCACTTGTTATCACTGCTAGCGTCATCATTGCGCCGTACTTTACTGGTCCACAAAAAGAACTTGTTATCGCTGGAAAACTAGGTTCGGAGCCGGAAATTCTTATCAATATGTACAAACAACTCATCGAAAATGACACCGATTTAAGCGTTAAAGTCAAACCAAACCTAGGAAAAACAAGCTTCGTTTACAACGCATTAAAATCAGGCGATGTCGATATTTATCCAGAGTTTACAGGAACAGTTTTGGAGACTTTCCTCAAAGAACCAGCAAAAAGTCATGATCCAGAAGCTGTATATGAACAAGCACGTGATGGCCTCGCCAAAACCGAGAAAATGGCTTTCTTGAAACCGATGAAATATAACAACACATACGCCGTTGCGGTCGCACCACAATTTGCAAAAGCGTATAATCTAAAAACTATCTCAGATTTAAAAGCCGTGCAAAACTCGGTTAAAGCAGGATTTACACTCGAATTTTCCGATCGTGATGACGGTTATAAAGGATTGCAGAAACTATATGGTTTGACATTCGATTCATTAAAAACAATGGAGCCGAAATTGCGCTATTCTGCTTTAAAAGCAGGCGATATCAACACACTTGACGCCTACTCCACAGATAGCGAGATTGCACAATACAAACTCAAGGTACTTCAAGACGACAAGCAACTCTTCCCGCCATATCAAGGAGCACCACTCATGTTAGAATCGACCTTGAAAAAATATCCAGAACTAAAAGAACCTCTGGAAAAACTGGCAGGTAAAATAACAGATCAGGAAATGAGTGAAATGAACTACGAAGTTAACGTCAAAGGCAAGTCAGCAGAAGAAGTAGCTAAAAACTACCTCACAAAAGAAGGCCTACTTAACTAAAAAGGGACTTGATCATAACCCAAATAAATCGGCGACAAGCGCTCGCATTCAGGGGATTTGGCGGACTTCCGGTTCTGCTACGCAATACTTGCTACGCTTAACTTCTTGCATGGTCGAGGAAACTACACTCTCCCTGCTTTCAGTCATCACATACACGAGTATGCTCCGCTTCTGGCTTCCACCAAATCCCCTGAATACAAACGCTTTCGCTCGATTTGTGTTAAGCGAGATTCACATCCTACTCGAAAAAAAGGATTTGTGATATCTTGCTTATTTTGTATGAAAATAAGTTTTGTCCTGGTTTTGTCTTCTTTTTTAGTGGAATATCATGTGAAGCGCTACTAATAGCCGATTTCAACCGATGCATTCACAATATACATCAAATCATTCTTATCTGCCTTATCCGCTAGAAAAATTCCGCTAGTCGTCAACATCCCGCCTGGCATCGTTTCTACAGTAACAGTACCATAAGGAATAATAGCTCGAATCGCCTCAGCATCAAGTAATTCCGCATCTATTGGTAACGCTAGCTTTACATTGACCACCATATTATTCAAATCCTTGTTGGGTAATAAGTCCTCAATTCCCGGCATTGAATTCGTGAAAATGGCATTTCGTACCGCACGAATCGCAGCTTTCGTAATATCTTGGCCATGCACATCCACTCCGAAACCAGTTTGGATAAACAATATTTTCTTCATCTCATCACGCTCCTATTTAAACAATGCGAATCCTGGTCTTTCTTTAGCATACTGCTCTAAAATATGCATCCAAATGTTCCCTTCTGGATCATCACTCGCCGATAAAGCAGCGGCCATTTGACGTCTCTGAGCCTCCCCAAGCTCAGCCTCAATTGCAGAGCCAGCCTCTGTTAAAAACACGCAACGTACGCGTTTATCTGTAGCAGCGGGCTCAATAACGATGTATCCCTTTTTTTTTAATTCTAGCAACGGTTGATGTAGCGCCTGTTTTGAAACTTCGAGCAACGTCAGCAACTCATTCATTTTAATACCAGGTGAGCGCGCCACAAAAAATAAAATTCGGTGATGCGTCCGCGTAATATCATACTTTCCGATGAGTCTATCAGCTGTTTCAACAAACGTTTTGTAAGCAAAATAAAATAGAGCGATCTGTTGATTTAATCGATCCTCTTTGTCCATAATGTATCCCCTTTTTCAAAAAATATAAGTTCAGTATAGCATAAATGTTGAAAAGTAGGAATACGCGGAAGAGATGTATTAAGACGTCAATTTTAGGGTATGGTTTTAGTGAAGGAGTTGATGATGATGGGAAATAAATATCAACGTATTTTAGTCGCATTAGATGGTTCGACACAATCAGAAATAGCCTTTTTAAAAGCAGTGGAGCTTTCCAAAGCAACGAATTCAGAACTTGGAATTGCGAGTATAGTGGACATTCGATCGTTTTCGCCGAACATCTCATATGATGGCGGGTTGGAAAAAGCGGCGCACGATGAGGCAACATCCAGGCTGGCAGAATACAAGAAGTTGGCTGAAGAAGCTAATATCAAGCAAGTACACACTTTTTTAGAAGTTGGAAACCCAAAAACATTACTAGCACGCGAAATCCCAGCCGCATTCGATGCTGATGTCTTGATTTGTGGAGCTACAGGTCTCAACCGTATCGAAAAAATCGTATTAGGAAGCGTTTCTGCATACGTTTTACAACACGCAATCTGTGATGTATTAGTCGTCCGTGAAAAATAAAAAAGCATAATATCAGTTAGTTCCCCGCTTTGGAGCTACTGATATTATGCTTCTTATTAATGTGTAATCTCTAAATCCTTCATTTTATCAGGTTGATGTTTGTAATGGAATGTAAACTGGAAGATAATCGCTAGAATCAATGTATACGCCGCAAAAATCAGCCAAATCGTATGCCAATCTTTCACGCCATCAATCGTGTAGTAATCGACAACCATCCCACTCAAAATTGCACCAACATAAGCACCGACGCCATTTACCATTGTCATAAACAAGCCTTGCGCACTTGCTCTAATATCCTTGCTCACTTCTTGTTCCACGAAAATAGCGCCAGAAATATTGAAAAAATCAAATGCGCAGCCATAAACAATCATTGAAAGCAAGAGAAGAACAGTTCCAAACGGTGACGGATCCCCAAAAGCAAACAGGCCAAAACGCAATGTCCAGGCGATCATGCTTACCAACATGACCGTTTTTATACCATAGCGCTTCAGGAAGAAAGGAATCGCCAAGATAAATAAAACTTCCGCCATTTGTGAGACGGACAACAGAATCGAAGGATATTTCACGACTAAACTATCCGCAAACGTTGGATTTAATCCGAAATCGTGCAAGAACGGGTTACCAAACGTATTTGTGATCTGTAAAACGGCACCAAGTAACATCGCAAACAGGAAAAATACCGCCATTTTTGGTTTTTTGAAAAGAACGAAAGCATTTAATCCGAGCATGCTGACCCAGCCTTGCTTTTGCTTCTTATTCGCCGTCGGAATTTTTGGCATCGTAAGTGAATAAAGTGAGAGTAAGAAGGACGCGCCTGCTGCAATATAAAGCTGCATATTACTAAGCTCAAGACCAGCAAAGCTAATTGTCCACATCGCGATAATGAAGCCGACTGTTCCAAAAACGCGAATTGGTGGGAAATTTGTTACAGTGTCCAATCCAGCTTTTTCAAGACAGTAGTAAGAAACCGTATTGGATAGCGCCAGTGTAGGCATGAAGAACATCGCATTCACCAGCATAACCCAGAACATCACTGTTGGATCAGACACAGTTGCTGCATAAAATAGCGCCCCCGCACAGATTAAATGGCAGACAGTGTACAAGTAATTCGCTTTAATCCATTTATCCGCCACAATCCCCATCAAGGTAGGCATGATAACCGCAGCGATTCCTTTAGAACTATAGACAATTCCAACCTCAACGCCTGAGAAGCCTAGCGTATTAATCATATAAGAACCGAGTGTAATCAGCCAGCTCCCCCAAATAAAGTATTGCAAAAATGACATAAAGCGAAGACGCGTTTTAATTCCCATGATGTTTTCCCTCCAAAAACTTATTTTCAATATGATAAAAAGAAGCCGTGCTTAGAAACGAGAAACAATTTCAGCAACTAATTTTAAGAAAGTAGCTTTAACACGTTCGGCCGTCTCGATTACCTCATCATGGCTAAGCGGCTGATCTAATATTCCACAAGCCATGTTCGTCAAACAAGAAATACCAACTGTTTCAATGCCAGCGTGCCGAGCAATCAGAGCTTCTGGAACCGTTGACATACCAACCGCATCAGCGCCAAAACCACGAATCATTCGAATTTCTGCCGGGGTTTCATAGGTTGGGCCAGTCCACCAAGCGTAGACACCTTCACGCAAAGTCACATTTTGACTAGTTGCTACATTCTTTACAATACTGCGTAACCGCTTACTATATACTTCTGAAACGTCTAAGAAACGTACACCAAGTTCTGGGTTATTTGGTCCCATCAATGGATTATTTGCCGTCAAATTAATATGATCTGTAATCAACATCAAATCACCAGGATTAAAGTCTGTATTCACAGCGCCACAAGCGTTTGTAATAATTAACTTCTCGACGCCAAGCGCTTTCATAACGCGAACTGGAAAAGTGACTTCATCAAGCGGGAATCCTTCGTAATAGTGGAATCTGCCTTTCATTGCGACAATGTTTTTGCCACCAATATGGCCGATAACAAGCTCATTTGCGTGACCAACCGCCGCTGATTTTGCAAAATAAGGAATATCGTTATATGGGATATGAATCGCATCCTCAATCGTATCGGCAAAAGGACCGAGCCCTGAACCTAAAATAATCCCAATCGTCGGTTTGATTGTTGTTAATTGTTCGATATAACTAAGAGCCTCGTTAATTTGTTCTGTTTTATGCATCGTTTTTTCCTCCCCAAAATCATTAGGCATTTACAAAAAAAGTTGTAAAGCGCTTTCAGGATAATCTTAACACGGATGAATCGGAAAGTAAATAACTTTTTTTCATTTTGATAAAAAGAGTTTGAAATTGCTTTTTTGATAGGTATTTGATACATTTTATTAGAAAAGAGGAGGTCGTAATCGTGGATAGCAATATGTTGGAGGCGTTCCTGACAACGCAGAATTCTAAAGTTAAGAAACTGAAGATTTTATATAACTTGATACGAAAACACGCGGGAATTACAGTAGAAGAATTACTTGCAGAGACTGGCATGAAGCCGGCAACGTGTGCGCGCTTGCTGGATGAATTGAGTAGAGCCGATTTAATAAATAGTAGCAAGTTGGGTGTTTCAACTGGTGGACGGAAACCGATTTTATATCATATTAACCCTGAAAAATCCTATTTAATTGGAATCGAAGTGACTAATATTTATTCAACGATTGTCCTTTCCGATCTTAATTTGAAGGAGCTTGGACATAAGAAAATCAAGATGGGTGCGCCAACCTCAATTTACAATGTACTAGATATATTTGCAGAACAGTTGCTGGATTTATTGAGCGAGCACGAGAAGCAAATAGCTGAAATTCTGGGCATTGGAATATCGATTGATGATTTATTTGATCAAGTGAATCAAAATACAGAGCTCGCGCCAAGCGACATTGAGAATTATTTAGCTTCTAAAATTCCGACGTACATCATGGTTGGAAGTGGTGTGAATTTTGCTGCGCTTGCCGAATATCGTATCCATTATTGGCAGACAAGTGAACGATTCCTGATGACGACCTGTGATATTGAAATTCGTAGTGCAGAGATTGTGGACGGCATCGTGGCATCTAGTAATAATAGTATGACGAACGCGTTTGGCCACACGACTATCGACACGAACGGCTCTCGTTGCTATTGTGGCTCTTACGGTTGCCTCCATACATACAGCTCGCTACCTGCAATCAAGGCTAAAATACAACATGACTTGAAGCAGGGAAAGCCATCGATACTCACAGAGAACCTGGAAAATATAGATGATATCGATTACTTCACAATTTTTCAGAGTTTAGAACAAGACGATCCATTGTGTCATGAAATTCTGAAAAATGCGGCGTACTACTATGGTATCGCATTGTCTAATCTCATTCTAACGACGCAACCTGATACCGTTGTGTGCGGCGGGACACTGGTCCCAAAAGGCACTTTTTTCGAAGATGTCAAAAAGACCGCAGAAGAACGATTACTAGCTTTCCCGAAAATAAAAACAACGATACATCCAGCGAAAGAGTCTTATGAAATCGTGGCTCAAGGTGCGGGCGGTATGGTTTTAGAACGGTTTTTAAATTCATAGAAAATGGTACTGCATCCAATCGGTGCCATTTTTTAATTGTTTACAAGATTGATTTCTTGGTGATCACCTTTGTACGTATACAAAAACCAAGCCACATGTTCTTGAATAGTATGATCAGCAAACATCGTTCGGTGATCATATTCCGGCCCTTTATAGTAACTTTCTAAATACACTTTTGACTGATCTTTAAAAATTAAGCGTGATCCAAGAGCGCTTAAAACAGGGACGATATCATCTGAAAAACTATCATCATCTATATCACCAGCGATTGATAAAACAAGCAGTTCAGGATTGATTTTGTCACGATTATCCTCATAGCTTTTCAAAAGTGGCGTAGTGACAGGAACATCGGTAAAATCCAAATCGCCTTTGTTATCGTCTTCATCCAAATCATTATACGGTGAACCGATGGCAACTAGACGTTTCAATGTTGGTTTTGTTTGGGCAAATTTTTGCGAATAAGTCGATAATACAAGCCCGCCGTTTGAATGCCCGACGCCATCCATTTTGGTAAAATTATATTTATTCGCTAAGTCTTTTACTGCAATTCGAAGCCAATCTGTTTGTTGGTCAATCGACGCGTCAATATTATCCTCAAACCCGATTTGAATGATGGGGTTTTTCGCATTTTTGGTGAATACGCCGTGATAGATGAGCTGTCCGTCTGCTCCAATTTCGAGCTTAATTCGCTCGTTGGAAACTTTATAATCATCCATAAACGTATCACTAAAACTATCAAATGTATCGGTGTTGCCACCAGTTCCATGAACGAGAATTAGCGCGGTTTGATTGGAGAGATTCGGCAAATTTTGCATCTCTTTTTCGGTAGTTTCTGTATTTTTACAGCCTGCCATGATGAGCAGAAGCAATCCGATGCTACATAATATTTTTTTCACGTTAGTAAATCCTTTCTCTAAAAGATTATTGCACCTCATTATCTAATTTGCGTCTAATTTCACGCGCGATACACTCTACTGTATAAAGCGCTGGGAGTTGGGACGTAATATCTGCACCTTGGTAGGTTTCACGATGAATATAATAGGGGATATTAACGTCAGAAAGCCTTGCCACCGTTGATTTTTCGCTGTTAGTGATGGAGAGAATTTTGCATTGATGGGCGTTGATATGTTGAATGTATTTAATGACTTCACTCGTTTCACCAGAGACAGAGACTGCGATGATGCAAAGTTTCCCAGAAAGCCCTTTAGAAAGGTGGTTAAACGGGTGATTCAGCGGGTCCTCAATGTGGAGCGCCAATGTAAACAATGAAGAAAAATAGAGAGCACCGTATTCCGCAACGATGCCAGACGAGCCTACCCCAACAAATAAAACCAACTCAGCGTCTTTTAATAACTCGGCAGCTTGGCTAATTCGCGACTTGAACTCAATCTGGGAAGTTCGTTTTAAAAAATCAATATATGTTGTTTCATCCGCCAAATCCACTTGTGTAACATTCGCCTGTTCCGCATACATCCGCAAACGCACCCGAAACTCCGAAAAACCACTGCATTCAAATTTGCGGCAAAATCGTAAAATCGTCGCTGTACTAACATGTGTCGCATCCGCTAAATCACGAATCCGCATGAAACTAACTTTATCCAAATTGGCTGTAACGTACTTATAAATCATCATATCTACATCACCCAACTCCGGCGTTTTATCCAAAAATAGCACAACGCTCCAACCTCCTTATGAATCAACTTATATTCAAAAGTCTAGCATATAACATCTTGTGTTACAACCTGTTACTTTTGCGATACAAATTTCATCTTTGCAAACGCTTTTCTAAATGACGTAGCACTATATCAATTCGCGCAATCAACGCCTATAATAAAATCAAGAAAGCGCTATCTTTTTAGTCGTTTGAAGTAAACGAATTTGAATAATGCAAGGCGTTACAATTAAAAAGGTGAGGGGAAAAACAATGAATAAGTTTTATGCATTTTTAGAAAATCGTTTGGCGCCAATCGCAGCAAAAGTATCCGCACAACGACATTTAGCTTCTATTCGTGACGGCATCATGTTGGCTATGCCATTTTTGATCATCGGCTCTGTTTTCATGATTATTCAGTATTTGCCAATTCCAGGTTACGAAGATTTTATGACAAATATTTTCGGTTCCCAGTGGCAGGTAAAGCTTGGCTATCCTGTTGAAGCTTCCTATAACATAATGGCTATTCTAGCTTGCTTCGGCGTTGCTTACCGACTTGCGGAGAAATACAAAACTGCCGATCCATTAATGAGCGGGGCGGTTGCGCTCGTAAGTTTTATCCTAACAATTCCGCAAATCACATCATTTACACCAGAAGGTACCAAAACAGCGTATGATGTCGGCGGTGTCATCCCAACAGTTCTTACTGGAAGCCAAGGTCTTTTCGTTGCAATCATTGTAGCATTAGGCACTACAGAAATATTCCGTATTATTTTCGAGAAAAATTGGATTATTAAAATGCCAGATGGCGTTCCAGAAGCAGTTGGAAAATCATTTATAGCCCTGATTCCAGGATTTATCACGATTACGACTGTCTGGATTTTACGCTTACTTATCGAACTAACACCATTCTCTAGTATTAATGAAATCATCTCGACAATTATCGGCATACCAATGCACTATATTGGAAGCACTTTGCCAGGTATGATTGTAACCGTCATTATTATTGCGTTGCTTTGGAGTATTGGCCTGCATGGTGATGCTATCATTGGTGCTTTCACAAATCCTGTTTGGCTTGCCAATATGGACGCAAACCGAGCCGCGTTCCAAGCTGGAAAAGAATTACCAAACGTTATTACGCAACAATTTTACGAACTATGGATTGTACCCGGCGGAACTGGTGCCTTATTAGGACTCGTTATCTTGCTCTTCTGGCGTGCGAAAAGTAAACAAATGAAGCAACTTGCTAAAATTTCCGGACCAGCGAGCGTATTTAATATCAGTGAACCAATTGTGTTTGGTGTGCCAATCGTTTTAAATCCCTATTTTATCATTCCATTTGTGCTCACCCCAGTAATCCTTGTTATCATGACCTATCTTGGCATGGAATCTGGACTTGTTGCGAAACCCGCTGGTATTGCGCTCCCATGGACAACACCACCAATTATCAGTGGTTTTCTAGCAACAGGTGGCAAAATTTCCGGTTCGGTTATGCAAATTATCAATATCCTCGTAGCAATGCTCATCTACTGGCCATTTTTCAAGGTATGGGATGCGCAAAAATACAAAGAAGAACAAACAAATGAACAAGTTGGGAGTCCTGAGAAATGTTGAAAATCGCAACAATCGGCGGTGGCTCAAGCTATACGCCTGAACTAATTGAAGGTTTCATTAAACGCTATGATGAATTACCAATCAGCGAACTATGGCTGGTTGATGTGGAGGAAGGCCGAGAAAAACTAGAAATTGTTGGCGCTTTGGCAAAACGAATGGTCGAAAAAGCCGGCGTGCCAATTGAGATTCACCTTACAATGGACCGTGAAGCAGCGTTAAAAGATGCCGATTTTGTAACAACACAATTTCGTGTCGGCCGTCTCGAAGCACGGATGTTAGACGAGAGTATTCCATTAAAATACGATGTTATCGGTCAAGAAACAAATGGACCAGGTGGACTTTTCAAAGGATTGCGGACGATTCCGGTTATCCTCGACATTTGCCGTGACATCGAGCGGTTGTGTCCAGATGCGTGGCTCATCAATTTTACGAATCCAGCAGGAATGGTCACCGAAGCCGTATTACGCTACAGCAATATCACGAAAGTTGTCGGCCTATGCAACGGTCCAATCGGTATTGAAAAAGGCATTGCAAAAGAACTTGGCGTTGACATATCACGTATTTATGTCGAATTCGCCGGCCTCAACCATATGGTGTTTGCCAAAAACGTCTATCTTGATGGTAAGAATGTCACATCCACTGTCATGGAAAAAATGACAAAAAATGAAGATGGTATTTCCTTGAAAAATATTGCCGATGTCGGCTGGGACCCACTGTTCTTAAACACGCTTGGTATGATTCCAATTGGATATCTGCGCTATTACTATCAAACGTCCATCATGCTCGCCGAACAAAAAGCAACCGTTGTAAAAGAAGGAACGAGAGCAGAAGTCGTGAAACGCGTGGAAACTGAACTTTTTGAGTTGTATAGAGATCTTGATTTGGCGGAGAAACCGAAACAACTTGAGCAACGCGGTGGAGCCTACTACAGTGAAGCTGCTTGTAATTTAATCCATTCCATTTATAATGATAAACGAGACATCCAAACGGTGAATACGCGAAATAATGGTGCTATCGCATGTATTGATCCCGATTCAGCAGTGGAAGTGAATTGCGTGATTACCCGTCAAGGTCCAATACCGCTGACAACAGGCCCGCTTCCAATCGCGATAAACGGTCTTGTTCAATCTATCAAATCATTTGAGCGCTTAGCTGCAGAAGCCGCAGTAACAGGCGATTACAATACAGCCTTACTCGCAATGACAATAAATCCACTTGTGCCAAGCGATGCGATTGCGCACCAAATTTTAGATGACTTACTTGAGGCGCATCAAGCTTATTTACCCCAATTCAATAAGTAAAGAGAGGAAGATGGAACCAAGATGACCACATTAAATTTAAACGTACTAGCAGATTATGAAACGATGAGTGATGCAGCGGCAGAATTAGTCATTGAAACATTAAAAAAAGCACCCGAGAACCTCTATTGTTTCGCAGGAGGAGATACACCAGTTGGCACATTACGCCGACTTGTTACCGCGCATAAAAAAGGTGAAATTGATTTACAAAAAGCCTATTTTGTAGAGCTTGACGAATGGGTAGGTTTAGACGGAAATGACAAAGGAAGCTGTCTGAATTACTTAGAAACCGAACTATTCGGTCCGGCCGAAATTGACGCTACGCACTATCACTATTTCCAAGCCAAGTCGGTAAATTTAGAGAATGAGTGCCGAGCGGCGAACGCATTTATTGAAGCACATGGTGGGCTCGAACTTGTTTTGCTCGGTGTCGGTGTTAACGGTCATCTGGGCTTCAATGAGCCAGGTGTCAGCTTCGAAAACTACGCTCATATTATCGATCTTGACAGCACTACCCAAAACGTCGGTCAAAAATACTTCAGCAAAGAAGTCGATCGTACAAAAGGCATCACACTAGGCATCAAGCACATTCTTGAGGCTAAGACAGCCATTTTAGTCGCAAACGGTGAAAAGAAACAAGCCGCCATCGCGCACTTACTAGAAGAAAAAGTAACGAACGAATGGCCAGTAACCGTTCTGAGAAAGCATGATAACGCCCATATATTTATAGACGAAATCGCCTTGCCATAACGTAATAAACCTTGCTTTGAGATTGAATCATTGCAAGGTTTTTTATATAAAAATTGAGTATTCCACTAAAATATAGTATTCTTAAGAAAGAAATGACACATAAAGCGTTATTAGATACATAAACGTGAAGAGGGAGAAAAGCTACAATGGAGAGAAAAGACAATCTGGATTTGTTAAGGTGTTTATCAATTTTGATGGTTATTGTCATTCACGTATCTGCAACTCATTTAATTGAAAATGCGACCAAAATGAACACCAACTTTGATATCGCTAATTTTTATGATTCGATTTCGCGCACCGCTGTGCCACTGTTTGTGCTACTAAGTGGCTACTTCACCTTGCAAAAAAGTAAAAACTTAAAAATGTACTTTAAAAAATTAACAGTAGGGTTAATCATCCCAACACTCGTTTGGATGGTGCTCTATGAAATATTTGAATTTATTGATGTAGGCGGCTGGAACGGCTTTATCCAATTTATCAAAGACGGCGGATTATGGGCTGCATTTGATAACTTATTTCTAAATAATCTAGGTCGGCATCTTTGGTTTATGCCAATGTTTATTGGTTTACAAATTTTAGCACCACTACTCATTTTTATTAAGGAGAAAATGGGAGAAGTTGCTTTCTTCATTCTCGGTTTATTTTTCCTAGCTGTTGGCTTACTTGAAGCATTTTTTGCGTTCAGAGGAACAGAAATGATTGTCGCTAACTTGTTCAGTTGCGTGCTTTACTTAGGTTACTTCATCCTTGGCTATAGTTTACCGAAAACAATCCTATCTAGACTAAAGAAAGTTGTTTGGTTCGCCCTGTTCACGTTAAGCACAACAGCCATCTATTTCTTGACAGACTGGGCAATTGAAAATCGCGCAGAAATTAGCTTTAAACCGCTCTATTTTTATGATTACCTATCCATATTCGTAGTTATTGCAGCGATTTCACTTTTTATGCTGTTCACCAAAATCAAAATCCATAATCAAGCGCTACAAAAAATATCACGAGGCATCACACCGCACATTTTCTTCATCTATTTTGTGCACCTTATCGTTTTACGCTACGTCACGCGCTTTTTTGCAGAAATAATGCCGGTAGAAGATCATTTATCATGGGCTATCCCAGTGATGAGCCTCATTATTTTTATCATATCATACCTTATCAGCCTCGTATTCAGCACTATAAAGCCATTTTTCGTAAAAAAGAAACGCTCAGAGATACCCGCGTATAAAGTGTCCAGCTCTCCAATTGAAAGAATATAAAAAGAGTTTGAGTACCGTTCCTAATCAGGATACGCACTCAAACTCTTTGCTATTTCACCGTTACATAAATCGTTTTTTCTGTAGTCAATCCGTAAAAATTCGAAGCCGTGTACGTTACGAAATACGTGCCAGGAACGTCCGAGTTCAAATCGCTTGTTTTAACGTTTAGGAAAATCCTAATATCACCAGCAAGTTCGTCAATAGCAGACACGTTTTCCCAATAATCGAAAAATGTTCCACGAGTAATTGTTGCATCCTCGGCCTTGATAATAGGTCTAGCAACAACGTCTACTTCGACACGGCGCTCTTTCCAACGACCGTCACTTGCAATAGCGCGGTACGTTACGTGATACGTTCCAACTTTACTTGTATTGACATCATTTTCTGTTACAAAAATGGCATTTGTTAAATCGATGTGATTGTTATCGTCATATGCAGCTAATGAAATTGGTGGATTCATTGGATCAAAACTTGAATTCTTCTCAATGAAATACCGATGCGCATGCAAAGAAATACCTTTCATGCGATCACTGCTAGAAATCGCAAGCTTGTTCTTATGCGGAATTATTTTTGCTTTTGCCAAATTACGAGCAAGACTTGCGGGAAGGACAAGCGTTAAATCGGATGTAGCGAGGGCAGTTGTGGTAATTGTTTTATACATGTGTGTTCACTCCTAGATTATCTTATAGTCTAATTATAAACTAAAATGGAATTAAATAGTGTTTAAAAATGAACAAAATTATGTGCTTTTTGTGTCTGTTTAGACATAAAAAAGACGCAACATTTTTGGTCGCGCCTTAAAGTTTTTATTTATTTTGGAAAAACAGTGGTAAATGTTCTTTATGTGCTTCTAATAACTCATCAAGCAATACGCGAGCATCTGTGTCACTTGGTACAAGAGGATTTACAGTTAATGCCAACAAAGCTTTATCGTAATCACCAGTTACCGCAGCATCAACAGTTAAACGCTCAACCGTCTTAATTTGTTGAATGATTCCATTAATCGCTACAGGAAGATGACCGCTTGCTAGTGGAATTGGTCCTTGTCGCGTAATAACACAATTGGTTTCAATTGCAGATTCAGGATCAATATCCAAAATAGCCCCGTTGTTTCGCGTATTCACGATTTGAATATCTCGTCTATCATTGTAAATCGAGTTAATCAAATTACACGCAGCTTCACTATAATAAGCACCACCACGTTGCTCGAGTTGTTTTGGCTTATCCGTCAAATTCACATCTTTATACAGCTCGAAAAGTTCTGCTTCCACGCGTTTTACGACTTCTGCACGTGTACCATGTTTCTCGTATGCTGCTTGCTGATCTTCCAACTGCGTGCGAGTTTGCCAGTAATAACGTAAGTAATCAATTGGAATCATATTTAAAGTGCGCAAGAATGTTGCGTCCCAGCCAGTCGCATTAATATTTTTCAGCGTTGAGCCAGATTCGCCTTCTGTCATTTTGGTCACAACCTCGGCTGTTACATCCTCACCGTCTTTATAAACGGTCTTCGCGAAAACCATGTGATTCAAGCCGACAAATTCAACGTAAATATCGGTATGATCAACGCCTAAAATATCCGCAATGTTTTTCTCAATACCGATTGGGCCGTTACATAATCCAACTACTTTATTGATATTACTGTAACGAAGAACTGCCTCCGTAACCATTCCAGCAGGATTCGCAAAGTTAATCAACCATGCATTCGGGCAAAGACGCTCCATATCCTTACAAATATCGAGGATAACCGGAACTGTCCGGAAAGCTTTAAACATCCCACCAGGACCATTCGTTTCTTGGCCAACGACACCGTGCGAGTTTGGAATACGCTCATCTTTAATACGTGCATCTAATTGTCCCACGCGCAATTGTGTCGTTACAAAATCCGCGCCTTTCAATGCTTTTTCACGATCCATCGTCAAATGAATTTCCATATCCACACCAGCTTTTTCGACCATCCGTTTTGCCAAGTTACCGACGATTTCGAGTTTTTCTTTACCAGCTGGAACATCCACCAACCAAAGTTCACGTACTGGAAGCTCCTTTTGCCGTTTGATGAAGCCTTCAATTAATTCGGGAGTATAACTTGAGCCACCGCCAATTGTAGCGATTTTGATACCTTTAGACATCGATTTTTCCTCCAATATATTAAAATTTTAAGAACCTTTTGCATAACGCTTACTTCCTCCATAGTATAGGCTGAAAATGAAAAAATAGCTATTATTTCGTGGCTTTTTGTGAAGGATTTTCGAAGTTGGAAATTGTTCCTTTTTAGTAACGTCTTGTCACATTTGCAGAAATCATGCTAAAATAGCGATATAATAAAGATCGGGGGCATGAAAATGCTTTTTCTAGATAAAACAATTGAATTAAATGATACGGAAATGGATATTTATAATTATATTGCGACGAATTTAGACACTGTTATCTACATGCGGATTCGTGACTTGGCAGAGGCGACACACGTTAGTACAACAACAATTCTGCGCTTTTGTCGCAAATTCGGTTGTAGTGGTTTCTCGGAGTTTCGGGTGAAATTGCAGATGTATGCGCAGGAACGAACGAAGGTTGCGGTGGATATGTCAGATGAAACAACGTATATCGATTTTTTAAAACGAACCGCGCAACCTGAATTTAAGGCAAATATTGCAGCATCCGCCAAGATTTTACGCGATGTAGAATTGGTTTTATTTGTCGGGATTGGCTCATCAGGAATCATCGCAGAATACGGCGCCCTTTATTTTTCCTCGTTATTCACACTAGCGCTGCATATTGAAAACCCGTTAAATCATCCTTTTTACCACTTATCAAACAAAATATCAGATAAAATTTGTATGGTCGCCATTTCTGTTTCAGGTGAAAACGAGGATATTATTAAGTATATTCACCAACTCAAGACGCAAAAATGCAAAATTATTACCATCACGAATAGCGCGAAATCCACGATGGCAAAACTATCTGATGCCAATATTCCTTACTATATAAATAAAGAAATGTATCAAGATGCTGACATTACGTCACAACTTCCAGCGCTTTATACAGTAGAATGCATTGCACGGGAAATCCGAACGCAACTCGATCAAGAAGGGAAATAAGGGAAAACCCTGAGAGATTCACGAAAGCCTGTATGATATCATAAATGTTGTATATCATTTTTTTAGGAGGAATTAGATATGACGGCGATTACAGAGGAACAAAAGCAAATCGTAAAGTCAACCGCACCAATTTTAAAAGAGCATGGGAAAGAAATCACTTCAATTTTTTACAAGAATATGTTTGCGGATCATCCTGAATTACTCAATTATTTCAACCTTGCGAACCAAGAAATTGGGACACAGCCGCTCGCTTTGGCGAATACTGTTTATTTAGCAGCAGAGAATATTGAGCAATTAGAAGTACTGTTGCCACAAGTTAAGACGATTGCACACAAGCACCGTAGTCTGACAATCAAGGCGGAACATTATCCGATTGTAGGCGAATACCTATTGAAAGGAATTGCCGAGTATTTAGGCGATACAGCGACACCGGAAATCTTGGATGCTTGGGGTGCGGCATATGGCATTATTGCTAATATCTTTATCGAAGTAGAACAAGAAATGTATGATGCGCTGGGAGATGTGCAAAACCAAGGTTTTATCGAATTTAAAATCACAGAAAAACAGAAAATCGCACCAAATATTTTTACATTGAGCATGGCTCGGAACGACGGTGGCGAATTAGTTGATTTTACGCCAGGCCAGTATGTATCTCTACGCGTAAAAATAGGTGATTTATTTCACAACCGTCAGTATAGCTTGATAAAAGCCTTCGATGGGAAGACGTATCAAGTTGCGATTAAACAAGAAAATGAGAAGGATCCTGCGGGTGTAGTTTCCAACCATATTTTTGATAATTACCAAGTGGGCGATGCAATCTTAGCTACACTTCCGGCTGGGGATTTCGAACTTGACAAAGCTGCTAATCAACACGTATTTATTGCGGGTGGTATTGGGATAACACCGATAGCGGCGATGATCGATAGTTTAGAAACACCAAGTCAGGCACAACTGATCCATTGCGTAAGATCGGCGGAATATGCTTTGTTCGCAACCGAATTAAAGGCGAAACTAGGCGCTAGGTACCACCTTTTTGCAGGCGAAAATGTGACAAAGAGCGATTTAGCAACACTCGTGGAAAAAGACGTAGCGATTTACTTATGTGGTCCGGTACCATTCATGAGAGAGGTAGAGGCTATTTTGTTAGAACTTGGACATGCACAAGCTAGCATTCATTTCGAAGCATTCCAACCAGCGTTAAGTTTAATTAAATAAGTTTGAACAAAGAGGGCAATGTATTTTATCTTGTTCTCTTTTTTACGTTAAAAAAATACAAAACATAATCAAGATTTTATTTTCGAAAAATTAGTGAAATTTAGAACAATAAGAAGTATAATAGAATCTATCAACTTAAAAGGAGCTGGACTTATTGAAAGCAATTTTAACGGTTATTGGGAAAGACAATGTTGGAATCATCGCAGGTATCAGTAATGAGCTGAGCCAACTGGATATTAATATTTTGGACGTGTCGCAAACAATTATGGATGGCTATTTTACTATGATGATGATACTTGACCTCAGCACGACAAAGAAGCCTTTTGATGAGGTGAAGGAACAACTTGCGAAAAAGGGCACGGATTTACAAGTGAAAGTTAGTATTCAACGTGAAGAAATATTTAATTCGATGCATAGGCTATAGGGGGAGATGGAAAGATGGAGACGAAACAAATTTTAGAAACGATTCGAATGATTGAAGAAGAGAAGCTTGATATACGAACAATCACGATGGGGATTTCGTTGCTGGACTGTATCGATAGTGACGGTGAGACGGCGCGCGCGAAAATATTCGACAAAATCACTACATATGCGGTAAAGCTAGTAGAGACCGGTGAACAAATAGAATCTGAATTTGGAATACCAATCATCAATAAAAGAATTTCGGTGACGCCAATTGCAATAATTGCAGGAGCTTCCGGAGATAAAGACTATATTGCTTTTGCAAAAACGTTGGATGATGCGGCCAAAGCAGTAGGCGTTAATTTTATCGGGGGCTTCTCGGCTTTAGTTGAAAAAGGCTACACGAAGGGCGATGCAATCCTGATTGAATCCATACCGGAAGCTTTAGCGCAGACAGAGCGCGTATGTTCGTCGGTGAATATCGGTTCTACGCGAACAGGAATTAATATGGATGCTGTTCGAGATATGGGAAAGGTCATCAAGAAAACAGCAGAACTTACGGTCGATACACAAGGACTAGGTTGTGCAAAATTAGTTGTGTTTGCGAACGCGGTAGAGGATAATCCCTTCATGGCTGGTGCTTTTCATGGTGTTGGCGAGGCGGATTGCGTCATCAATGTTGGTGTCAGCGGACCAGGTGTTGTAAAACGTGCAATCGAAAAAGTGCGAGGTGAAAGTTTTGATAAGCTCGCTGAAATGGTGAAACAGACAGCGTTTAAAATCACTCGTATGGGTGAACTCGTTGGACAGGAAGCGTCGAAGCGATTAGGAGTTCCGTTTGGTATCGTGGACTTATCACTAGCACCAACACCAGCTATTGGAGATTCTGTTGCGCATGTTTTAGAAGAAATGGGACTAGAAACTGTTGGTACGCATGGAACTACAGCTGCACTTGCGCTGTTGAACGACGCGGTAAAAAAAGGTGGTGTTATGGCTTGCGGTCATGTTGGTGGATTAAGCGGTGCCTTCATTCCTGTTTCAGAAGACATTGGCATGATTGAAGCAGTTAATAATGGTTCGCTCAATTTAGAAAAACTAGAAGCAATGACGGCGATCTGTTCAGTGGGACTGGATATGATTGCAATTCCTGGAGATACACCAGCGTCTACAATTGCAGCAATGATTGCTGATGAGGCAGCGATTGGCGTCATTAATAATAAAACAACAGCTGTACGCATTATCCCTGCTGAAGGAACGAATGTTGGCGATATGGTAGAGTTCGGTGGTTTATTAGGCACGGCCCCTGTTATGAAAGTAAATCAAAATTCATCAGCTGCATTTATCGCACGTGGTGGAAGGATTCCAGCACCAATCCATTCCTTCAAAAATTGACGAGCGAGCGAAGCGAGGAATACTTATCTGCGTCGTTAAAGCCTGTGCTCCGATGCTCATGTACAGGTCGTACATTCCGCTTCGGTGCTCGGCTTTGCCTAGCATCTAAGCATTTCTCGCTTCGCTCTAATGTAGTGGATGCTTCTTGCTTTAAAAGACCTGAGAATCACATTTTTGCAGTTGGCGATTGTTAATGTGGTTTGATTTCACGAAGGTGGAGTTAACTGAGGATACGGAGAAATGATTGCAATGCTGGCACAATTGCTGAGAATTCTACAAAATTTGAAAGGAGAGAAAAAATGATGGATATTTTAATAACGGTTGTTATTTTAATCGTGGCGCTACTGCATTTCTATATTATGTATTTCGAAATGTTTGCCTTCACGAAACCAAGAACATTGAAGACTTTTAATATGACCAAAGAAAAAGCGGAAAATGGAAAAGAGCTTGCGGCGAATCAAGGTTTGTATAATGGTTTTCTAGCTGCTGGCCTTGTATGGAGCGTACTTTATCCTGATACAACAACGGGATTGCAAATCGCATTATTTTTCCTTAGTTGCATTGTTATCGCTGCTCTTTACGGCGCAGCAACAGTCTCGAAACGCATCTTTTTCGCGCAAGGTGTTCCAGCCATTATTGCACTAATCCTAACCTTGATTGCGATATAAAAAACGACATGAGATTAGCTTCTCATGTCGTTTTTCGTGCTACCAGTCTAAATTCTAATTCCTGAAGCGGTTGATCTTTATCATCCAATCGATTTGAAATGATTCGAAATGCATTCTCAGCCTGCAAATCAATCGGATAATGAATCGTCGTCATATCAAACAAGCGAGCGACATTATTCGTATCATCAAAGCCCACAACCGCAACATCCTCAGGAACTCGAATCCCCAGTCTCCGCGCCTCGGCAATGAATCCAGATGCCAAATAATCCGTTGGGCAAAGAATTGCGTCGGGCTGTAGATCCTGAGCTAGCCACCAATGTGCAATTTCCTCACCATGCGTAATGCGCCTTTTATTGTAAAAGTGCTCGATCTCGTTTGGGTTAAGCTCATACTTCTCACAAAAATCAGCAAAAGCCCGCATTCGCCCTCGCGTATTTTTTCCAGACATTCGCCCATAAATATTCATAATTCGCCGATACCCTTTGGCATATAAATGCTCCAAACCGAGCATATAACCATCATATTGATCCATAAAAACAGAAGCCACTTCTTGCAATTCGACACGTTCCCACGTCACAATCGGTCCATATTTTGCGTAACTCTCAATCTCATCCCAAGGGCTTAATCGCAACACAAAAACAAGCGCATCCAACTGTTTATGCCGCAACATCTCAAGTGCTTCGAGCTCTCTTGACTTATCACCATTCGTCACGAAAACAGTCACATTATATCCTTCACTCTGCGCCGCCATCGAGAAACTACGAAGAAAAACACCCATAGAACTATCAAACGTCAATGCTACGATTCCAAGCATCATCGTTTTTCCTTTTTTGAGCGAAACAGCATTACGATTCGGCGCATAATCAAGTTGATCCACAATTTCTTGTACCCGTGCCCGTGTTTCCTCACTAACATACCCGCGACCACTTACAACCCGGGAAACAGTTGCCGCAGAAACGCCAGCCAATTTTGCGATATCTTGAATATTTGCCATTTTACCCAACTCCTCCTAACTAGTATACCCCAAATCAAAAAGTTTTTAAATAACGCTTGACCTGTAATGCATTACATAAATTACAATGAAGTGGAGCAGAAATAAGAAACCGCTTTATAAAATTTTTTGGAGGTATGTGTAAATGAAAAAAGGCGTAAAAATCGTAACCATTGGTGGGGGTTCAAGCTATACTCCTGAACTAGTAGAAGGATTTATTAAACGTTTTGACGAATTGCCAATTAGAGAACTGTGGCTTGTCGATATTGAAGCAGGCCGTGAGAAATTAGAAATCGTTGGCGCAATGGCAAAAAGAATGGTGGAAGCTGCAGGAATTGATTGTGAAGTACATTTAACACTCGATCGTCGTGCCGCTTTAAAAGATGCAGACTTCGTAACAACACAATTCCGCGTAGGTTTGCTTGACGCACGTATTAAAGATGAAAGTATTCCATTAAAACACGGCATGATCGGCCAAGAAACAAATGGAGCAGGCGGTATGTTTAAAGCATTCCGTACCATCCCAGTTATTTTAAGCATCGTAGAAGACATGAAAGAGTTATGTCCAAACGCATGGCTTATCAATTTCACGAACCCAGCAGGAATGGTCACAGAAGCTGTTCTTCGCTACGGAGAATGGGATAAAGTTATCGGTTTATGTAACGTTCCAATTGGCGCAATTAAGAGTGCATCTGATGTCCTAAAAAAACCAGAAGAAGATTTATTCTTCAAGTTTGCTGGGATCAATCATTTACACTGGCACCGTATTTTTGACAAAGATGGCACAGAACTTACAGAACAAGTTATCGACGGCCTTTATGCGCCAGATGCAAACCCAGAAAAAGTCGTGGAAAACATCAAAAACATGCGTTTCCTATATGAACAAGTTCGTAATTTAAAAATGTTGCCGTGTCCGTATCACCGTTATTACTACATGACAGATGATATGCTAAAAGAAGAAATAGAAGCATTCAAAACAGAAGGAAGCCGCGGTCAAGTTGTAAAACGCTTAGAAGAAAGCCTATTCGAACTTTATAAAGATCCAAATCTGGATCACAAACCAGAAGAACTATCAAAACGTGGTGGAGCACATTATAGTGATGCTGCTTGCGAAATCATCAATTCTATCTACAACAACAAAGGTACAATGATGGTTGTATCCACGCGCAACAATGGGGCAATCGATGATGTTCCATATGATAGTGCAATCGAAATTACAAGTGTTATTCGTGCACACGGAGCAGAACCGGTGAACTTTGGTAAATTCCCACCAGCACAACGCGGATTGCTACAAGTCATGAAAGCAATGGAAGAATTGACAATCGAAGCAGCAGTTACAGGAAACTATGATACAGCACTTCAAGCATTCACACTAAATCCAATAGTACCAAGTGGTGACATTGCCCAAACAGTACTAGACGAATTACTAGAAGCACACAAAGAACATTTACCACAATTTTTCACAAAAGTAGAGGCATAATTAAGGAAAAGTCCACAATTCATCGCGATTTGTGGACTTTTTAAATACAATTAAATTTCATATCGAAACGAATATTGTGAAAATATGTTCCGAATGCGAGATGTTTATAAAAAATTAAAAGTCTATACATACCAAGTGTGTACGGCGTTTCCTTTCTTTACACAGAGCACTTCTATGTGTGTAAACGCTTTACTTTCACAAATAAACCTACTCCTATGAAGCGCTTCCAGTGTTTTTGTGGATTCTAAAAAAGTTGGCACGCTTTTTGCAATATAATTATGTGAATCCATAAAACCTTAATCCGAATATGAGAGGAGGGCATCCCTAGCCATTCACAGGTCGCATGGAGGTTGTTCGCATTCAGGCTTAAGAAAAGCCAAGATACTCAATAAGCTCAAAACGAAAAAGGGTATCCATTGAGAAGAGTCTATTTGAGGAATGTCGATAAACCACAAATCGTTTCAAAATAGGGAGGATAATTATGAACGGACTAACTAATTTTTTAGAAAAGTATTTTGTACCAGTTGCGGCTAAAATTGGCTCGCAAAAACATTTAGTTGCGCTTCGTGATGCATTCATTTCAACAATGCCTATCACAATGGCCGGCTCAATTGCAGTTCTTTTAAATGCATTTTTTAGGGATTTCCCAACGTCATGGGGTTGGACAGGGTTTGTCGAAGCCATGCAACCACTTATCGGTGTTAATGGATATGTTTGGGCAGCGACTCTTGCAATCGTTTCCTTAGTATTCGCAGTCTCATTAGGTTATAACTTATCAAAAGTGTATGAAGTTGACCGCTTAGCCGGTGCGCTTGTTTCACTTGCAGCATTCGTTATGAACTTGTCACAAACAGTAGCGGTAGATCCAATCAAAAACGCGATCTTAGCAGCTGATCCAAAAGCAGACGTTTCGATGATTCAACCAGTTTGGGGATTCCTCGATTTAAATCAAGTAAATGGTACAGGATTGTTTACAGCCATGTTATTCGGTTTTATTTCTACTATTATCTATGCAAAATTAATGCGTGCAAACATCACTATCAAAATGCCGGATTCCGTACCGCCAGCAGTAAGTAAAGCATTCGCAGCGATTATTCCTGCATTAGTAGCACTTTACATCTGTGCAATTATTGACTGGTCATTTGTTAAAATTACAGGTCTTGATGTCATCACTTGGATTTCTAAAACAATTCAAGAACCGCTACTTGCTTTATCACAAGGTTACGGTGCGGTGCTATTAGTAACATTCCTAGTGCAATTACTATGGTTCTTCGGTATTCACGGGCCAAATGTATTGGCACCAGTTCTAGAATCACTTTGGGGTACAGCGCAGCTTAACAATATTAATGAAGCAGCAAAAGGTGTTGCAGGATCAGACCTTCCATACCAATGGGTTCGTGGCTCATTTGATGCTTATGTATGGATGGGTGGTTCAGGTGGTACACTTGTACTTATCATCGCTCTACTCATGTTCTCTAAACGAGCGGACTCGAGAACTGTTGCAAAACTGTCGCTCGGGCCTGGTATTTTCAATATCAATGAACCAATCATGTTCGGTTTGCCGATTGTATTAAACTCAATCTATCTCATTCCATTCATCATTGCACCAATGGTAATGGTTACAGTTGCCTACTTTGCAACTGTGTGGGGACTTGTTGCACCAGTCAAAATTGCCGTGGTATGGGTAATGCCACCGCTAGTTAACTCATTCCTCGCAACTGGAGGAGACTGGATGGCGCCTGTCATATCACTCATAAATATGGTTATAGCCTTCTTAATCTGGGTACCATTCGTCATCACAGCAAACAAAGTTGGAGTACCAGAAGAAGAAATGAAAGCCTAAGGCCTTCAGCGGAACGAGAACTACTCATTTCCGTCGTTAAAAGCTCCGCTCCGATGCTCATGTACAGTCGTACACTCCGCTTCGGTACTCGCTTTTGCCTAGGAACTAAGCAGTTCTCGTCCCGCTGAGGTTTGGAGGCACGAAGTGGCTTTGTTCAGTAATAAGCAAAATATAGAGAATTAATTTTTAGTCTGATATCATCCATTTTGGTGGTATCAGGCCATTATGTGAAATCGTGTTTAGTTGATTCTTTACACTCCACACACCGAAAAGTATAATAAAGGTAATATGTAGAAGGAGGTAATGAAAATGATCGTAATTAGTAGTCCTATGAAACGAGATTTTTTTGTAGAAACATTAGAAAGTTATAATGAAAATGGTGTCACTTTTAAAAAGGTGGACGAAAAAGGGATTAAGCTTTATTTTGAAACTACTGCTGAGGATGAAGAAGCGGCAGTTAGAATCGCGAAAGATGTTATGAAAGCCACGGATATTGGCGCTGTTCTCTACTTCCAGGTTACTGTGGAGTAATGATGAAAAGTGCATCAAACGGACTATTTATAATGAGCCTTGGTTTAATTATTATCGTATTTAGCCCTTCCATGGGTGGGAATTCGACTAATTTGCCAATGATGTTTACTGGAATTTTAGTAGTTATTTTGGGAGGACTCATGGTTTTCCTGAAAAAGAAGAAAGATAAGAACTCATAAAAGGGAGATGGCGTTATGAACGTTTCCAAAAAATTATACATCTCGCAAAAAGAATGCTTTCATACAATCGCAAAGTCAGTTATTTATGACGTGAAGCAGTCAACCGGAAAAAATCTACCGATGCAAAAACTAAAAGGATTGAAGTATCGTAGAACGATGTCTAATGGCGCTGCTGTTGAAACCAAGATTACCGAGTTTCAATTTCCAAATGTATACCAATTCGAAACAACGAGTCGCGTAAACCTTCACAGAACAACTTACACGGTCACTGAAATTAGTGATCATGTCTGTGAAGTCACATATAAAGAAGAAATTGAAGCAGAAAAATGGTTACAGAAAATGAACAATATGTTGGTAGGTACCATTTTCGCATTTTTAAGGAAAAAAAGGGTAACACGTTTGTTAAAAGCCATGGAAGATTCGGTGATTACAGCAAGCAAATAAAAGGGGATCATAAGGCGGTATTACCCCAATAATTGTGGTATCCCAAGTGCCATCAATAAGAAATATCGCTTTTTGATATAGAGCAAGAGCAGTGAGGCATGTCTCACTGCTCTTGTTCGTGGCGTTTGTACTCTATTTTTCACTATAGTATAATACCTAAGAAAGGGAATCACGGAAAAAACATAGCTTTTTAGGCTACAGAGGAGAATTTTTATTATGAACGCACCAGAAAAGAGGAAACAACTAAAGCATCCGTACCTGGTTAGATCGCTTCGAACACTTGGTTTGGGTCTGCTTTTATCCGTTATTTTGCATATTTTGCTAGATGCATCGCTAAGTGGATTCAACCTATCAGCTACTTTCGAAATGATTAAAACATACCCGATTCCATTTCTACTGGGAATCCTAGTTCTCATGCTCGTATACTTATTTCTTATCTCGCTCATTGGAAACGTGTGGGCAAGTAGTACCGTTTTTGTTGGAACATCTATCATCGTAGCTTTTGCGAACAATCAGAAATTTTTAGAGCGTGGCGAACCTCTTTACCCGCAAGAATTCGAGATGATTACGCAATGGCGTTTCATGCTTTCCATGCTCTCCACCTGGCTTGTAGTTCTTTTGTTTTTCGGAATAGCGTTGATTATTGCTATTGCTTGGACACTAGATCGCTACTCCCGCAAAATTTCAGCCAAGTACTATGGACGTGATTTCAAATATTGGGATCGAAAAACACTCCTTATCCGTGTAGCAGGACTTCTATTCAGCGGAGTACTATTATTCTCGCTTACGAACTTCCAAAGCTCAGATAACTGGCTTAGAAAGGCCTATAACATCGATGCCCAGTGGAAAGACGTGGATCCAAAAGAAAGCTATCAGCAATACGGCTTCGTCGGCGGCCTCATTTATAGCGCTACAGCGAACATCATGGATAAGCCAGTCAATTACACCGAATCACATATAAAAGAAATTACCCAAAAGTACAGCAAAATCGCGGATCAAATAAATGAAACGCGCAAAAACAAACCAATGAATGACGTTAATATTGTCTATGTAATGAGTGAAAGTTTCAGTGATCCGACAAGGCTTCACGGAGTTACAACCTCGTCAGATCCGATTCCGGAAACCCGTAAAATCATGAATGAATACCCATCCGGATACAGTTTATCACAAGGATACGGTGGCGGAACAGCCAATATTGAATTCGAAGCTTTGACAGGTCTTTCTATGTACAATATTAATCCGCAAATCACATCACCATATCAAATGTTTATGTATCAGAAAGAGAATTTCCCATCCTTAGTTAGCTCGTTAAAGCAAAACAAGTATGAAACAATCGCCATCCATCCATTCAAGCCATCTTTTTACAGACGCACGGATGTATACAACGCTTTGGGGTTCGATAAATTTATTAGTCGGGATGAAATGACACATACCGAAACTTTAGACGACAGCGAATATATTTCAGATGCATCAGCATTTCAAGAAACATTAGATCACTTAAAAGCGAATAAGACATCGACCTTCGTCCATCTTGTTACGATGCAAAATCACATGACCTACTGGGACAAATATATTAATACAATAGCGGTAGAAGGGGTACCAGAAAAAAATAAGCAAGATGTAGAAACTTATCTTCAAGGAATTAAGTATTCCGATGACGCTCTGAAAGACTTCCTGGCAGAACTCGACAAAATGAAAGAAAAGACGATGGTTGTTTTCTGGGGAGATCATTTACCGAGCGTATTTCCAGAAGAAATAGTGAATCAGAATACAGAACGAACGATGCACGAAACACCACTTTTTATGTATACAAACTTTGACCTGCCAAAAAAAGATTATGGAACAATAAGCCCAATTTATTTTGCTCCAAAAATGCTTGAACTTACCGATAGCAGAGTTTCACCATACTATGCCTTGCTAACCGAAATGAGCAAAGAAGTACAAGGTTTAGAGAAAAACGTCTTAATAAACGGTGAAAACCAAACAATTATTGAAGATCAGTTATCACCGAAAGCAAGAGAGTACCTAGAAGACTACAAATTAATTGAATATGATTTGGTAGCTGGCAAGGGCTACTCCAAATCGACACTATTTAAAGATGAATAAAACATACTAAGATTAGTAGGTAAGACCACGGCCATGGTCTTGCCTACTATTTTTTTGTTATAGTAGTTGTGAAGTATAGATCGACCAGCCTCTTGGGCTTCGAGCCCGTATAAAAAACGGATCTACTTTACTACTTTATCAAGAATCAGGTTTAAGTATGTTGGGTCCTTTGAGATCGTGTATAAGAAATTGGAATCGATAAAGTTTAGTAAAGCACTTCGATAAAAAGAAAGGAGTAGGTAAACATGCAGACAATTATTGCATTTGATGTCAGTATGGGAAAAAGTTACATGGTTATTTACCAAGATGGACAATGTACAGAGGAAAGAGAAATTCAGCATAATAAGGAAGATTTTCAAACCTTATCTGCCAGCATTCAATCATTTTTTGTAAGGGATACTCAGTATCCAGAAATCGTGTTTGAGGCTACGGGCATGTATTCTAAAGTCCTTGAATCTTTTATGCAAGCCAATCAATATCCTTATTATCTACTAAATCCTTTAGAGGCTAAACA
>NZ_CAUYTL010000008.1:0-103048 GCF_963575615.1 Listeria rocourtiae subsp. hofi
CTTGAGCTAACAGTTCCTACTGCCAAGCCTGTAGTGGACTTTCACCACCTAGCATTTGCGCATGCTGGGCGCACAAAAAAGAGGGTCTGGAAAGTAACACTCACCAAACCCTCTTATTTTTTAGAAATTAACTACACGACCGTAGCCTGCAATATATCGTTTCCAATATCCGCTTGAAATATTATCGTATTTTACGCCATTATTCTGTGCATTAATCATTTTGCCACTTCCAACATAAATACCAACATGTGCGATACCACTACCATAACTAAAGAACACCAAATCGCCTTCTTTTAGCTGATTCGCTTTAATTTTAGTTGATGCACTGTATTGTTGCTTCGCTGTACGTGGAATAACTTTATTGATGGACTGTTTGAAAACATAACTTGTATAGCCAGAACAGTCAAATGAAGTTGGGCCAGTTGCGCCCCATTTATATTTTTTCCCTAAATGTTTTTTTGCCTCGGTGTTCAGTGCCGTAAACGATTGCGCTTTGTATGGTGCTAAGCATTTCCCTGATACATAGCCCACCTTGCCTTTGTAAGTAACACGGTACCAATTATTTTTTGTTTTAGCATTGAATGTAACAGTTGTTCCTGCTTTATAATATCCAATAATCGCATATTTCACACTATCCCCAGTTCGAATATTGCTCTCCACAGTTGTCGTCATCTTGTAAGTTGTTGCCGCTTCCCCAGACTTCGGTAATATAAAAACACTTACTGCCAGAACGATTACAAGTAACAAAGCCATACATTTGGTTCTACACTTAAACGTCAAAACATGCACTCCCTTTTCCCCATTTACAACCCATCATACCAGATGCACATTACAGAGAAAATACAATATCGCGACAGTCCCTTTAAATCCAAAAGTTATTTTTCATCAAATTCTAATCTAACTCACAGCAAATTTTTTTCTCCGAAGTTTATTATATATTCATAAGCTAACAACAAGCAATAAATTTTCATACTTTCCCTTAAGAATGAAAATCCCAAACTCCCTTTTTGACCACCGCGGTTACTCCCTTTTCCGCGGTGGTTTTTATTTATGTTTTTTTAGGTCTTCAACCAATTCCCAACCCAGAAGTTGCCACCACGCCTCAGCGTTTGTCGCTTCGCTGAAAGCACAAACTAGCTTTTCCGTGATGTTTTGCGTTTACTTTTCACGAACGATATCTAATTTCTAATTTTTTGTTAAAAATTTTTAATAATAACTTGAAACCGATTACAAAAGATGTTATATTGGAGCTAATAAATTTTTGAATTACATATATCCTTTATGGATTGTTACCGTTTACTCGGGCATAACCTAAATGGATTTGAAGTGGCTTTTTTGATGCCTCCTCGAATTTGTTTGGGTTTCTTTTTTTGAGTAGTGCACCAGTTTTCAACAGTTTCCCTCAACTGTCGAGATAAAATTTTAACAAAAAGGAGCAAAAAGATGAAAAAGCAGATGTTAAAGATTTTAATGTTGGTTTGTAGTTTGTTGCTAGTGGTTGGTTGTAGTAATACGAGCGCTGATACGAAGGACAAGGATACCGCGGCAAAAGATGGAACAGTTACATTTTACGTTGTGAGACACGGAAAAACGATGCTTAACACGACAGATCGTGTGCAAGGTTGGTCTGATGCAGTGCTGACTCCTGCTGGTGAAGAAGTTGTTACAGATGCAGGAAAAGGCTTGAAAGATGTCAAGTTTGGCTCAGCTTACAGTAGTGATAGCGGCCGAGCAATCCAGACGGCTGATATTATTTTGAAAGAAAATAAGAAATCTGACGGTGTGAAACTAAAGACTGATCCGCGCTTCCGTGAGTTTAATTTTGGCACATATGAAGGCGATTTAAACCACAACATGTGGACCGATATTGCAAAAAGCCAGGGCAAAACATTGGAGCAATGGCAAAGTGAAGGCGTCTCACCAAAGAATTTTGCGAACAGCGTAGCCAAGTTGGATAAAGAACGCGTGAAAGACAACACCAACTGGCCGGCCGAAGATTATGCAACAATTACCGCACGATTACAAGATGGCATTAATGAAGTGGCGAAAAAAGAAAGCAAAAAAGGAGATCACAATGTACTCCTAGTATCCCATGGTTTGAGCATTGGCGCTCTACTTGACAGCATTTCACCAGGCTACAAACTACCAGATGGCGGTTTAAAAAATGCGAGTGTCACAAAAATCGAATACAAAGATGGCAAATTCACAATTGGAGATGTTAACGACTTAAGTTATGTCGAAAATGGCGCGAAAGAAAAATAAACCCCAAATAGACTTGGTTCTCACAATGCAATTACGAGCGCCGAGTCTATTTTTCATTAAATTCTAATCTGTATCACAGCTAAATTTCGCCAACGACCGTTATTATATAGTTATAAGCTAACAAATTAAATTTTTATTCTTTCCCCTGAGAATAAAATCCCAAACTCCCTTTTTGACCACCGCGGTTACTCCCTTTTCCGCGGTGGTTTTTATTTGTAGTTTTTTAAGCCTTTAACTAATTCCCAACACAGGAATATTCGCCTTACCTCAGCGATGCGACAAATGCTTAGATGCTAGGCAAAGCTAAGTGTTTATAATATTACACTTTATTCTGTTGCTCCGTTTTATTCCACCACGCTTCTTTTACGAGCTTTTCAATGATATTTTCTTTAAATCTTTTTTTGAGAACTTTAGCTGGAACTCCACCGACGATAGCATATGGCGGGACATCTTTGGTTACTACAGCGCCGGCTGCAAGTATAGCTCCATCACCGATATGTACGCCTTGCATAACGATAACGTTACCGCCTACCCAGACATCATTTCCTATTACTGGCGGATTCTGAAAGTTGTCCCATTCCTCGTTATTATAAGTAAATGGTGATGTTGATACTTTGTCTATTGGATGCTCATTTAAGCCGATTTGGCAGTATGGGGCAATGGAGCAATATTTTCCGATAGTTCCTGAGGCAATAATCGTTCCTTTATTGACATAAGAATAGTCTCCAATACTGACATTGTTACCGATAATGACATCTTTATTAATCCAGCACTCCTTTCCCAACTTCACATTCACGCCAATTTGACTGGAATTAATTTTGTTTTTTGGAAATCTTTTTCTACATTTAATCAAATTTATATATCCTAGTAGGCCTAGTGGCATGTATTGCTTCAAATTCATATAGTAGCTCCCCCAGTATTTTTACACACAATGAGTACGTCTATTCCTATAGATATTATAACGGAGCTTTATTTTCAACACAAATAGGGTTATTAAATATTTTAGACTCCTTTTGTGTTTATATGTGGATTCACAAAAAAACTGAGCTCGATTTTACATTGAGCTCAGTTCTATTTATTTAAACCAACCACTTATTCCATCCACGACATAATTCCAAATTCCTGTGAAAAAGTCGCCAATACTGTATAACATGAGCATAAACCAGTTTGCTTCATCAACATTGTCTTTCGTAACGACATTGATTGTATCAGTTTTTTTGCCATCTACATAGCCTAAAGTGTCACCATCTTTTAGTTGAACTGTCATGATGCCTACCTTTGTGTCTTTTTTCACCGGTGCATCTATTGTTTTTTCGTCCAACATCACTTTTTCAACTAGTTTTGGTTCTGTTGTTGTTTTTGGAACGACAATCTTCACAGCATCTTTTGTGATTAGATTAACGCTGTCTTCTTTGCCTTTGTTAACCGCGATTGTTTCTTTCACCGCTGTATCTGCTTTACGGACTTCCATTACTTTAAAATTATTAAAAGCATAGTCGAGCATTTTATTGGTTTCATTAAAACGCGTTTTGTCATGTGCGCTCGTGCCACCATTGGCATGCATGACTACTGTAATCACTCGCATACCATCTTGAACAGCTGTTGCCGTGAGACATTGTCCTGCATAATCAGTCGTTCCTGTTTTCAAACCATCCACGCCTGCTCTTGCATAGATCAAGCCAGGTAATAACCAATTCCAGTTCGTCATATCGATTTGATCGCTAGTTCCTTCACGGAATTTCTTTTTCGCGATACTCGATGTTTTCAGAACATCTGGATAGTCTTGAATAATGTGCTGTGCTAATTTTGCCATGCCGCGCGCCGTCATTTTGTTCTCATCCGTTGCGCTCCCGACAGAGAATTTACCTTTTAAATCGGAATTATTAAGACCGGTTGCATTGACAAATTGATGTTCACCAAGCTTTAAATCATCTGCTTTTTTGTTCATCATGTCGACAAACTTAGCCTCAGATCCAGCCATTTTCTCAGCGACTGCTATAGCCGCTCCGTTTGCGGAATAAATCGCGATAGCCTGATAGAGTTCTTCAACAGAGTACTCTTCTCCACGTCTTAGTGGCACATTCGATAGTGAACGATCTTGTGAAATCTCGTATGCATAATCAGAAATTTTGACTTTGTCGTCCCATTTCAGCTTACCATTTGCTACGGCTTCCGAAATTAAGTATTCATTCATCATTTTGGTCATTGACGCAATCCCCATTAACTGGTCTGCATTTTTACCGTATAAAATTTTTCCTGTGCCTTCTTCAATTGTAATTGCTGCATTTGCATTGACTGCTGGTGGCGCTACTGCCGCATCTGCCGTCATCGGGCCATGTACTAAACTACTCATTGCCAAAGTTGCCGCTAAAAAGACGACTCCTAATTTCGAAAAAATTCTCACCTTACCGCTCCTTCACGCTCTTTTTTATTATTTAACATTCAAGATTAATCTCCCTTAACCTCTTGAAAGATGATTTACAAGTCATAGACACTTCACTATTCTATCATGAATTAAATAGCGAGTGTAAAATCTTTAGAAATTATTTAACTATTGGGAGCAAAATGTGGGACGGATGTTCTGCATCATGAAAAACGGTTTGATTAGCAATAACACTCTCGGTCGTATCAATAAAGCTAGCTCCAGTATTTGGATTAGCATCAAAACGAGGAAAGTTGCTTGAGGATATCTCAACACGAATAGCGTGCCCTTTTAAAAATACATTACTCGTCGACCATAAATTAATAGTATATTTATGCAACCCGTTTTGTACATTATTACCATGTTGTTTAGAAGCACGGATAATGCCCTCTGTAAGGTTATAGGCCATTCCATCTGGCATAACATCGATTAATTTAGCTGTGAAATCTGTATTTATAGCATCCGTTTTAGCCCATAATACGACTTCCACAGGACCTGTAACCTCGATTTCTTCGCTAAGGGGCGCTGTTGTGTAGCATAAAATGTCCTCTCTCTGCTCTAAATCACGTTGATCACGTGGACCGTCAGCTTGAATAGCTTTATGAAGCGTTCCACCGCCGTGAGATGGAACTGGGTTTTCCGGATCATAAGCAAAATTATCACTTTTTTCAGTTGCTTTAGGACGTTTAAAATCCGCTGTGCCATCGCCATCCATCGTATTCGCCCTACCTTCACTATGGAAATATAATGGTGTGAAATTTGTGTTTTCCAGTGGCCAGTTTTTAGCTCCCTGCCATTTATTAATTCCCATCGTAAAAATTTGAATCGGAGCTGTATGTGGCAGTTCCTCACCTTTTAGCCAGTGATTAAACCATTCAAGGTGGCGCGCATGCATACTAGCCTCTCCCCAAGAATCAGCTGCTGTTCCAAAATTCCGGTCCCCAATCATCGAGATGAAATTGCCATGCGTCCATGGGCCAATCACGAGTTTATCTCCTAAGCCTTGGCGGTGACCTCCTAAGAAGTTCGCAATCGTCTTATCTAAGAAGCAATCATACCACCCCCCAATGTGTAAACCAGGTGTTTTCACTCTGTCGTAATTATCCTTTACACTTGTATTTTTCCAATGCGGATGATCTAGTGGGTAGTCGAGAATCTCTGTGAAATATGGCATAGCTCCAGTATCTTTAATTGGTGGCCAAGCATTAATCGGCTTAAATTTATACCATTCCTCCAAATTATCGAGATCCTTCTCTAATTGCTGAAACGCTTTTTCTTGCTCTTTTGGATCAGTAATATGTCGCGTAATTAAATCTGGCAAAATAGACTCGATGCTCCAAGAAGCCCATGCACCAAGCTCAAGGGTACCATCGTGATCATTAAAAACATCTGTCATATTATTCTGTGACATAGTCGGAACAATTACTTTTAAGCTTGGTGGCTCTGCCATCGCAGCTAATAATTGCGTATAGCCATAATAGGATAATCCAAACATACCCACTTTCCCATTTGCTTGCGGTAGTTTTGCAGCCCATTCTACAGTATCATAGCCATCATTTGCCTCATTGATGTAGGGCACAAACTCCCCTTCTGAACTGAAACGTCCTCGCACGTCCTGCACAACAACAATATAACCATTCTCAGCTAATACATCTGGTCGTAAGAAATGCAACCCAAAAATCTTGCTATATGGAAGTCTTGTTAGTAAGACTGGAAATTCGCCGTCCGCTTCTGGTCTGTAGACATCTGCATACAATGTCACGCCGTCTCTCATTTTTGCTGGGACATCTTTCTCGATCTTAATTTTACAATGTTTCACGTGAAACAGCCTCCTTCTCTATCTATCATTGTTTCGTATTCTGCCTTAAGAGTCAAGAAAAGCGCGCAACAAAAACCAGTGTACTCCTGATTTGGGCGACAGAAATACACTGGTATATTGTTAATTAAGAAAAAAGCGCAACACTAGTTGTCATAATCATGATGGTAATTAATTTGTAACTCTCGTTAATCAAAATCAACCTGAATGGCTTCATTTCAAACATATAATTCTTGATTGCAGATAGAATTGCAATACCCGCAACCAATAGACCTCCCAAATAAATGTTTAAGTCTAAATGAATTAAAACAAAGCTCACGACTACAGCTACAGCCATTTCGGCAATAAGTGTTACAATCATTGGCGTTATCGGTGATGATTTTTGAACTGTTTCTGAATTAATTCCTACAGCCTCCATCCATACCTTCCCAAAAAGTACAGAATACCACAATGCTCCAACGGCAAAGGCTACTAATCCAGCTAATAATGCAATAATGATGTTCATGTATATCCCCCTTCATGTAATAACTATATTAGCATGTTGGGGCGAATTTAACATCATTAATTTATTGGTAAAGCTATTCATGTTCATGCAAAATCAAATCAAGTGGTACTGGTCCAGCAATTCCAATGAATACAAAATCGGTTGTCTCAGTGTTCTTCATCCCATGTTTCTCACCAGGTCTTGCTACGCACACCATTCCTTTTGAAATTTCAACAGATTCGCCACACTCGGGATAGTAGGTGCCTGAATCTCCATCAATACAAATCCAAATATCATCTGCTTGTTCATGGGAATGAAAATATAATTCTTGACCCGGCTTCAAACACCATACAGCACCGACTGTTTGTCCTGTTTCGTAAAAAATATTTTTCTTAGCTTGGTTATTATCGAAAGACTTGATTTCATTTACATCAAAAATACGATTTTGGTAATCTTGTACTTTCTTCGCAAACATCATATGAAGCATCTCCTCTCGAATTTGTGATTATATTCACAAATATTATTTTACACTTGAGGAGCGGATAAATCTTTGTTTCTTTAAGCTAATTTTATGCTACTTTTTTATTTAAATGGAATAAAAAAGTTTATATATTTGCTCACAAGATTGTTTCCAGTGACTAGATTACCTCTGCCTTTCGTTTATAATGACTGACTATCCTTTGTGTCCTCCAACCATTGAAGCACGCCTCAACCCAGTTGCGCCGACTGCTAGGCTACTCGCATGCATCAAAGACTGAAAACCATAACGATCGCGTATCTTGTCGATCGTTCGCTCTAGCTGCTCTTGATTTACCGTTTGAACAGCATTCTCAAATAAGTTCAGTTGAGTACCATCTTTGTAGCGAATTTTACCCAATTGGATAGATAGACTACGAATAGGCTCATTTGCTACATGTTTACGAAATAGATACAATATATACGTATTTATCTTCTTGCTACTATCAGTTGGATGAATTTTCAATTGGGTTCCGAAGCCTTTTAGTGGGCTGTGGCGGCTATAGCCTATAGAAATATGAATAACGGATGTTTCTGCGTGCTCGCGTCGCAACCGCATCGCTATATCCTCTACCATTTCACGGATGACTATTTCGACCTCCTTGTGATTATGGTAATCGCGCTCTAATATTTGGCTCTTCCCGTAGCTCTTTGATAATGGCACGTATTTCTCCGCCAAGTCTGTGTAATCAATACCATTCGCATGATAAAAAAGCTCCTCCCCAACAATTCCCATCGCGTGGCGTAAATAATTTGGTTCTGTGTGTGCTAAATCATATACCGTATAAATGCCTAGGCGGTTCAACTGCACTTCCGTTCTTCTTCCAATTCCCCACATTTCTGTCATTGGCTTTACTTGCCATAGCTTATTTGGAACATCCTTGTAGCGCCATTCCGCAATGCCGCTTGGTTGATGTTTCGCTTCGACATCTAGTGCTACTTTTGCGAGCAGTGGGTTTTCTCCAATTCCGATGGTGACATGTAATCGTAGTTCCTCTAAAATGTCTTGCTGTATTCGTTTCGCGATAGTCATTGTGTCACCAAATAAGCTATGTGAATAGGATACATCCAAAATAGCCTCATCAATAGAATAAATGAGCAAGTGTTCCGGACCTACATACCGCTTGAATATCGAAATAATCATTTCATTGACTTGCAAATAAAGCTTCATTCTTGGTTCTGCGACAACAATTCGCGTATCTTCTGGGATTTCATAGCGCCTCGATCCCGTTTTTATATTAAATGTATCTTTCATTTTCTGAGTTGCTGCGAGAACTAGACCGCCTTGGCTTTCTTGATTACTCATAACAACTAAATAGGCTTCTAATGGGTTTAGCCGCCTTTTCACACATTCAACTGATGCGAAAAAAACTCTTCACATCAATGCATAAAATGTCACGTTTTGGGGCATGTTCATAATCAATTAGCTGTACCATTTCTCAATCCGCCTTTCTTCTACGTGGCGAATATTGGCCAGTTCTACCGCCTGAATCCCGCTACTCGTTCGAATATAGATACTGTCTCCCTCGATGCCAATTAATTGTCCAACGATATCTGATTGTGCGTCAATTCCCACTGCTTGATACTCCTGGATAGCAAGCATGACATGATGCGAAGTTGCGTGAGTTAAGGTAGATTGAATAGTCGCCTCGTCCATTGCCACTTTCCAATGTGGAATTCGATTAGATTGCTCCATATGCGCAGTGTGCTCACTCAATATGAAACCGCCCCATTTCTTTAGTCCTCGATCTTTGTAGGCCATGATAAATCGCCTCCCGTTTATTGACTGGATGAAAACTCGCTACTATTTTCTCCATCATTATATATAACAGTATACAAACATACGTTCTGTTTAGCAAGTCACTAAAGAACTATTTCAAATCAAGAACGAATAGGCTAGCGAATTTCCAATTTAAAACATCAAAAAAGCACATCCTAGTTCAATAAATAGCTGGGATGTGCTTCTAAATCTTATTTTAGTTTCAGTTTTGCCAATGCTTCTGCCATTGGGTTATTGAAGGGTTCTTCTTCTTTTTTGTTTTGTTTCTTCATGTAATTTGCAACTTCGCTTTTGGAGACATTTTTATTTTTTTCATTGCCTCGACGAGCGTTGAATGCCGAAAGTTTTTCGCGGTGCCCACAGGAACATGTGAAGATTTGTTTATCGCCTTCTCCGCGTAATTCCATACGTTTATGGCATTTTGGACAGCGGGCATTGGTTGTTCTAGCGACGGACTCACGATGCCCACATTCGCGGTCTTGACACACGAGCATTGTGCCTTTTTTGCCTTTGACTTTGAGCATGAGTTTGCCGCAATCCGGACATTTTGTAGATGTGATATTATCGTGCTTAAATTTCTTATCGTTTTGCTTGATCTCTGTCACAGCTTTTTTTGCGTAATCGCGCATTTCATTCGTAAATGTATTTTTATCTAGCTGGCCTTTTGCAATTTTAGATAGTTTTTGTTCCCAAATTGCCGTTAGTTCTGGTGATTTTAGGTCAGCTGGAACGAGCTCTAGTAATTGGCGACCTTTTGATGTGATCATGATATCTTTGCCTTGCTTCTCTAGAGAAAAACTGTTGAAAAGTTTCTCAATAATATCAGCACGTGTTGCAACGGTACCGAGTCCGCCTGTTTCTCCGAGTGTTTTCGCCAATTCCTTCTTACCGCTGGATAGACTTGGGTTTTCCATGGCAGATAGTAGCGTCGCCTCATTGTATCTAGCTGGTGGCTTCGTTTTGCCAGTTGTTAGCTGAATATCGCGAACTTTTAGCTGCTCACCTTTTTTCAGTTTGGTCACTGTATCCGTATCGTTGTCTTCATTGTAAACAGCTTTCCAACCAAGTGATTTCACGACTTTGCCTTTAAGTCCAAATGTTTCACTGCCAATTTTGGCCTGAACAGCGGTTTCTTCGTACACAAATGGCGTGGAGAGCACAGCTAAAAAGCGCTTCACTACAAGGTCATAAATTTTGCGTTCACGGTCGTTGAGATCTGATAAGCTAGGCATTTCCTCTGTCGGGATAATCGCGTGATGATCGCTTACCTTGCTGTTATCAACGAATGATTTATTGGCTTTGATTGGTTTTGATGCCACGGCGCGCGCAGGTTTTGCGTAAGGCCCTACACCACACGCTTCAACGCGTTCTTTCAACGTTGGCACGATATCCTCAGAAATAAAACGCGAATCAGTACGCGGATACGTCAAAATTTTATGACGCTCATACAGGGCTTGCATGATATTTAATGTTTCTTTAGCGGAAAAATCAAAGCGTTTATTAGCATCACGTTGCAGTTCTGTCAAATCGTATAAGCCTGGTGCATGCGTTTTCTTCTCCTTAACTGCTACATCTGTAATTACAGCTTCCTTGCCACTCAAACTCCGCGCAATTTTCTCAGCTTCAGCCTCATCGAAAGTTTGGCCCTTACTCCAAGAAAAACTGCCTTGCTCGGTTACCGCGGTTAATTGATAAAATTCTTTCGGTTTAAATTGGCGAATATCATCTTCGCGCTGTGCAATCATAGCAAGCGTTGGCGTTTGCACACGTCCACATGAAAGTTGCGCGTTATATTTTGTCGTTAATGCACGCGTGGCATTGATTCCAACTACCCAGTCAGCTTCAGAACGCGCTTCCGCTGAGCGATATAGGTTTTCGTAGGCTTTTCCTGGTTGAAGACGGTTAAACCCTTCACGAATCGCTTTATCAGTCACAGATGAAATCCAAAGACGTTTAATCGGCTTTCTCACTTTGGCATAGTCGATAATCCACCGAGCTACGAGTTCACCTTCACGTCCCGCGTCTGTCGCGATGACGATAGAATCAACGTCTTTGCGCATCATCAGACTTTTCACAGTTTCGTATTGCTTTCGTGTTTGTTTGATTGGTACGAGCTTCATCTTTTGCGGAAGCATCGGCAAATCTTCCATATTCCACGATTTATATTTGGCATCATAATTTTCTGGATCAGCGAGCGTGATTAAGTGCCCCAGCGCCCAAGTTACAATATATTTCGAACCTTCAAGGTAGCCACTCTTGCCCTGCTTACAGCCAAGAACACGCGCGATATCTTTCCCAACAGAAGGCTTCTCTGCTAAAACTACTGTTTTTGTCATTTTAAAATTCCTTTCTGGATTGCGAGATATGTTTATTTTAACACAGAAATGGATTACATGTTTACTTCATCAAGCCTTCAACAAAACCCGAACAAAAGCCAATTCAAAGCTCCTGTCCGGGTACATCCTTACTTATTCTTTTTTATCCTCATCTTTGTCCTTTTTCGAGCGTTTTCCTAACCAGAATGCGAGAAGTACGAGCAGAATCAGTGCTAACGCGCCACCTGCAATGTACCACCATGTATAGTCTTTTTCAAGATCTATTGCCTTATCATTTAGTTTCTTCGCATCGTCGCCCTTAATAGTGAATTCTTCATCCCATTTCCATGTATGATCCCCTGATGTTGCTACCATTTTCAAACGATATTTTCCGGCTTTGAGCGGCTGATTTTCCCAATCAATTGCATAATTAAAATTGGAATTTGGCGCCATTCTCAAATTATCGCGTTTTGCTTGATGTAAAACCTGATCATCCCCAGATTTGTAAATTTTTGCGTCAATCATTAGTGGTTTAATAATTGTCGCTTCTGTGTTTTGCAAGTTCGCCGTCACCACATTGCGATAATTGATTTGTTGCGGTTTAATTTCGTGCAATTTCATGTCAGGCTCTACAACAGTATCATTTTCCGATAGTTGTACGCCGACCACGTATGCATAACGATTCTTGATTTGTACTCCTTCATCATCTGCTTTTTTCGCATCAGAATTTTCTTTTTCAATGAACTGCAAGCCACCTAAAATAATGCCATCAAATGAAGTATCCGGCATGGTTACTGCAATCTTGATTGTCTTACTGCTATTAGCTGGAAGTACAACCTCATCATCTGTTTTTGCAATCGATGAAAATGGTGTTTTGAGCGATTTATCCAATTTCGGATCAACCTGACTGTAATCGACAATCCCATTATCATTCGTCACCGCTGTATTTGCGTTCGTTTCCACTGTAATTTCTTTATCTGTGTCGTTCTTAAGTACAACCTCTAAATCTTGTTTTTGGCCTAGCTTCATGCGCAAATCAAAATATGTCTTGGATTTATCGATTTGATTATCTGGAATAACTGCTGTCACCGAGAAATTTGCCGCTGCCTCAGGGCTCAACGGATGAAATAAAACCCCTATTAACATAATTGGTAATACTAAAAGTAACGTGACCTTCTTCAAAAAACCCAACTCCTTTCCATTCTCTCTTTTAGCGAAATCTAATTTTACACACCTCACTTACAAATACCCTTTGAGTCTGCTTTAAAAACTTCAACCATAGAAAAAACAGCATTGAGACACAAAAATACTAGTCCCAATACTGCTTTTACGCCCGTTTCTGCAATACTTCCAAAAACTCTGCGCCATATTTTCCCAATTTATTCATACCTACACCTTTAATTTCCAAAAACGCCTCTTCGTCTTTCGGTAGGTACTCACACATTTGCCGTAACGTTTCGTCGGAAAAAATAATATATGGCGGAACTTTGTGCTTCGATGCAAGCTCCCGGCGCACTTCTCGTAATTCGCCGAACAACCCTTCATCCACATCAATCGATACTTTCGTAACTTTTCGCGCTGTTTTCCGCGTGACTTTCTCTTTACCTAGCAAAACGCTAATTGCTTCATTGGTCAGTTTTAGCGATGGAAATTGGCTATCTGTGTAACTCAGATATTTCTCTGCCGCCAAATAATCAATTAGCTGCAAAACATCTTTCTGCGAGCGATCCTTCATCAAACCGTGCGTCGATAACTCTTCCAAATGCCACTGCTGGATTTTCTGATCCTTTGAGCCAGTTAACACTTTAGCAACCATGACTTTTCCGAACCGCTCTTGCATTCTCTTAATACATGAAAAAACTTGCTGTGCCTCAATCGTGATGTCCTGCGCTTCTCGCGTATCAAGGCAATTCCCGCAACGTCCGCAATTCTCGCCTTCTTCGCCAAAATATTGCACAATATATTTCTGCAAACAAATCTCCGTGTAGCCGTAACCTGCCATTTGACGTAGTTTCGCGTACTCGTTCTGCTTGCGCTCTTCGTCCATTTCCGATTGGTCAATCAAAAAATGCTGAATGTGCGTATCTTGTGGACCAAATAACAAAATACAATCACTGGCTACACCGTCACGCCCAGCACGTCCCGCTTCTTGGTAGTAAGCCTCAATATTTCGTGGCAAATTGTAATGCATCACGTAGCGCACATTTGACTTATTGATTCCCATACCGAATGCGTTCGTTGCTATCATTACACGCACATCATCATACAGAAACTTCTCCTGCCAACCGTTGCGTTCCTTATCCGACATACCACCATGATATTTCCCCGTCGGAATCCCCTTCTTGCTCATCATCTCATACAACCGTTCCACTTCTTTACGCGTCGCCGCATACACGATACCCGACTGTTCTGCGTTTGTTTTCACATAATCCAGCAAGTACTTGTCGCGGTTCTGCCCCTTCACGACCTGAAAAACTAGGTTCTCCCGTGCAAAACCCGTCTGAACGATGCTATCCGCGCTAATGTTCAGCAACTTCATAATGTCCTCCGAAACCGTTGGGGTTGCCGTTGCCGTTAGTGCAATAATAAGCGGACGTGGATGAATCCGATCCAGCGTGTTACACAGCGTCAAATAACTCGGACGAAAGTCATGCCCCCAATGCGAAATACAATGCGCCTCATCAATCGCAAATAGCGCAATATCCGTCGTGTCCACTAACCGTTGAAAACTCCCCGTTTCCAAACGTTCTGGCGCGATATAAAGCAGTTTTACCGCCCCATTTTCCGCATCCCAAAGTCGATTATCAATCTCCGTACCCGTCAATGAACTATTCACAAACGTCGCTGGAATTCCTTGCTCATTAAGCGCATCAACCTGATCTTTCATCAACGAAATAAGCGGTGACACCACAATCGTCAAACCATCCAAAACCAGCGCAGGAATCTGATAACAGAGTGACTTCCCGCCCCCAGTTGGCATAATCGCCAGTGTATCCTTACGTCCATATAAATTCCGCAACACATCCTCTTGTCCATCACGAAACGACGAGTAGCCAAAGCTCTCCTGCAAAACCTGTTGCGATTTACTCCAATACTGTTCTATCATTTTGACCTAGCACCTACCTTTATTTCCCGCTCAAAGCTTTTCTATCTATCCAGTATACCGTTTTTCACCAAACAAAAGAAGAGCTTTCGCGAAATCCGTTTTTTCACAGATCTCAAGCCCTTCAAAATTACTTTATCCTCGAGCTGTTGGATGAATACTTCGAAATGATAAACGATATGTTCACATTAATATCTATTTCCTTCTATATTTATCAAAATTTCACATTTTAGACATAATACTTTTCAAATAGGTAGTAAGAAGCTCATATTCTGCCATATTCGAAGTAACAATAACGCTTTTAAGTAAAAACCATCACATCAATTGATTTCATCATCGTTATGTTTCTTACAATAAAAAAAGCTATTTACATAATGACAAAAGCTGGTGTTTAAACAGCCTTTACACCGCTAACTCTCTATGCTAATATTTTACTTTGTAGGAGAATAATAAAGAATTTTATAGTACTTTTTTCAAAAATGTATTACAAAAGGAGGTTCTAATTAAGCTAATCTCTATCAAAATCATGCCTATATACTTAGATAAAAACTACATTGAATATTGGCATTATTCCTATATTTAAATAAATAAGATTTCTTAAAGGAGAAACATAATGAAAAACATAAGAAAATACCTAATAACTTTGATGTGCCTAGTCTTATCCTTGCAATCATTTAGTTTAATTGCAATTGCTCAAACTACGTCTTCTACAGATAGTATCAAGACGACTATTACCGTTCCCTCTGGTTCCATCACAAATCGAGGTGAAGTGACTATTCAAATTGATCTTTCTGGTAGCGCTGGCTCTTTCACTCCTACAAACGGTGATCTTACCGTGACCGTACCGAAAGATATCGTGTATAATGTCACTGATTTCACATCGAAACTTGACTTACCAGTACCATTCAAGTTGAAAACTATTACCTCAGATGCTACAAATTATAAAATCTTAATCTCTGTCGATACTACCTTGATTGCCTCGAATGAAGCCTTTCACGGTATTTTTCAGATTAAATTTGGCGCACCGATACTGACAATTGGCGATGCGCATAACGATACACAGACTTTTTCTGTCGATTACGCGACCAAACACGATGACATAACAGTCGCTGTTTCGAAAAAGAACCCGATTGTAAAACCAATTTTTGATAAGTGGTATAAAGGCGATTTGGATTCTAATAACGTCGCTGTTTTAAATACAACGGCACCTGAGCAAAATAAATTCCAACTCGTCGTAAATTATAAGAGAATAGCTTTGAATGATGTTGTAATTACAGATAAACTGCCTGATGGAACCTCTTTAGTAGCTACTAATAAGAATTCTGTGATTCCTGGCAGCGGTCTAACAATTGATAACATTCGTATTTTAAAAGCGAGTTCATTTGATGAGGATGGCGTCGTTACTGGCTACAAATACGTGACGGACGAATTCCAAGGCAAGATTAGTTACGATACAGTTACGCGTACTTTTACAGTAAATTTAGGTAATATGACAGTCGATGATACGTACTTTATTGAATACGCTTTAAAAGTGGATGACCCTAATATTGGACAACAAGTGAATACAGCCAATTTCACTGCATCCAACGCCGTTTCCATTCAGAAAACGCTCCCTGTTAAGCCCATTCAACACTTTGGTACGAGTTACCTGCTAAGCAAGAGTGTGGATAAGCAAGTCCTCAACTACGATGAAAATACATTAATCTACACGCTGAAACTGATGTCATTAGATGGCGCAAATATTCCAGCAGGTACAATTGTCACAGACCCACTCGACCCAAGAATTCACATTACTTCTATACTTGACTATGATAAGAGCAAATTTGACATTCAATACGATGCAGATTCTGTGACCATAAAAACACTCGTCGACACACCAAAAAACGAGACAAACAGTTGGGCTTTTGAAGCGAATGTTTCTACTCTAAAAGTTGGTGATTCTCTTCTGAACTCCGCGTATCTCGACGTATCGAATAACATTATCCAGTCCAATACCGTAGCAACGAAAAAATATGATGGACGAATTCAGATAGTGAAAAAAGATAATTTCGGAAAACCTGTAGCAGGTGCCGAATATACTATCACAGATACGAACGGCGCGACAATGTTCCAAGGAAAAACGGATAAGGATGGAATTCTTCTATCCGCAGCATTACAAACTGGCACGTACACAATCGTAGAAACGGATGCGCCAGCAGGATATGTTCTTGATAGCACGCCTCAAGTCGCGACGATCACCGAACAAGATACTGATCCAATTATACTTCAAACAAAAAATAACATTAAAACGGGCTCTGTAGAACTTACGAAAGTCGATGCTGCAGACCATACTACTGTCCTAGCTAATGCCGTTTTCAACCTGTTAGATGAAAATGGTGCACTTCTGAAGCAAGGCTTGACTACCGGTGCTGATGGAATTTTAACAGTGGCGAATTTGAATCCTGGGAAATACAGTTTTGTCGAGACCTCAGCACCTACTGGATACGTGCTGGATAGTACACCAATCCCGTTCGAAATCACTTTCGGCGATGATCAAACTCCTGTTGCGCTAGTCAAAGAGAACACCATGAAAAATGGGTCAGTTCAGCTAACAAAAGTTGATTCAGACGACCACACAATCTTGCTTGAAGGAGCCACATTTAACCTACTGAATGAAAATGGCACGATTTTAAAGCAGAACTTAACGACTGATGATGCGGGAATTTTGACAGTTGCTAATTTAAAACCTGGGAAATACAGCTTTGTCGAGACCTCAGCACCAGCTGGCTATATACTGGACAATACGCCTACTGAGTTCGAAATCCCTTTTGGTGATGATCAAACTCCTGTTGCGCTAGTCAAAGAAAATACTATGAAAACCCGCTCTGCGCAACTAACAAAAGTCGATTCGGCTGACCACACAATTCTGCTTGCTGGCGCTACTTTCGACCTTTTAGATGAGCAAGGTACAGTTTTGCAAACAGACCTAACTACTGATAAAAACGGATTTTTAGAAGTTACCAGTCTGAAACCTGGAAAATATAGTTTTGTAGAAACTGCCGCACCTGTTGGCTACACACTAGACAACACGCCCACCGAGTTCGAAATTCCTTTTGGTGATGACCAAAGTCCTGTTGTGCTAGTCAAAGAAAATACTATGAAACATGGCTCTGTTGAACTAACAAAAGTCAATGCGGAGGATCATACAATTCTGCTATCTGGTGCTGTTTTTGATTTATTAGATGAGCAAGGTAACATTTTAAAAGAAGGCCTTACTACTGATGAAAATGGTTTTTTGACGGTGGCTGATTTGAAACCGGGGAGATACAGTTTTGTAGAAATACATGCACCGGCTGGCTATACATTAGATGGCACGCCACTCTCATTCGAAATTCCCTTTGGTGACGATCAGATGCCTATACAAGTGGTGATGGAGAACAGCGTAACTTTCCAACCAACTCCACCAATCGTGCATGATCCACCATTTGAGGAACAACCAACACCGGAACCACCCGCGATATATCATCCAACACCAGTATCGCCGGCCATTCCAACCAAAGAAGCTCCCGTCATTAAAGAACCTGTCAAAAGAGCTCCAACGTTAGAAGAACCTAGCGCACCAACTAAAGAGACATTAGTAAAACTGCCAAAAACCGGTGACAGTTCAGAACGCAACTTAATTTTATTTGGCTTACTTTTATGCACATTCGCTTCCTTAGTATTCATTGTACAAATAAGAACGAAGAGAAATTAGCCAATTTAAAACGTACTAAATTTGATGAGATTAGTTTTCATTAAATCTAGTACGTTTTTAATAGTTATAGACATCAAATTTTATATTTTCCCAACAGTACGCTATAATAGAACAAATGAATCACTTGACTGGAGGTCGTTGCCATGAATCTTCGCCTACAAATTACTCTTTCTGCATACGGTGCCATCTTAGGTGCCTTTGTAGCAATATTATCGTTTCTATTCATTGTTACTATTAACCAACTAATCGGCTTACTTTGGAATAATCCCCATGATGCATTTCCAAATCCCTCTTACTGGCCACTTATTATCTGCCCAATTGGCGGAATTTTCGTCGGTCTTACACAAAAATATATCGGTACATATCCATCCGAAATGGACGAGGTTATGGGAGAGTTTCACAAAAATGGACGCGTAGAATATCGAGGGCGCATTTGGCGAAATATTGCAGCTGCTATAATTATTCTAACATTCGGGGCTAGCTTGGGACCTGAAGCAGCGCTAGTTAGCATTTGTGCGGGCCTAGTGACTTGGGTTGGAGATAGACTTAGCTTTACCTATCAAGAGCGTAAAGATTTCACAGAGTTCGGAATCGGTACCATGCTTTCTATTATTTTTGTAACTCCGTTTTATGGTATTGCTGCTACCCAAGAAAAGCGTCCAAAAATTCAAGATAAGAAATTACATGCACAAAAGATTATTATCTATGTTATATCTATCGCAACAGGTCTTCTCTTACTCCACTACCTTCTTGGACTACGAGGCGATAGCGGACTATTCGTACTACTTGGTCAATCCACCATCTCATGGCCAGAACTGCTACTATTCATCCCGCTCGTCTTTGCCGGAAAATATTTCGGATTGATATATGGTCTATTCGGAAAAATAGTGACGTGGATTACTAAGAGATTACCTCATAACCCTATCATCCTAGCCGTGATCGGAGGGTGCGCGCTTGGTATCGCAGCCTACTTCCTACCATACATGCTATTTTCAGGTGAACACTACTTTCCAGATATCACGAACGCATCAAAAAATATGTCATTCCTACTTTTACTAACAGTCGGTCTGGCAAAGTTATTTATTACAAAAGTCTGCCTGGGTACCGGATGGCGCGGCGGTCACATCTTCCCAGTTATTTTCTCGAGCATTATCACAGGATTTGCGCTTACACATATTTTGCCTTTTGACAGCATTTTCATCGTAGCAGTTTTTGCAACAGCTTCATGTACTAATATTTTAAAACTGCCATTAGCAAGCGCTCTGTTAGTTATGTTCTTTTTCCCGTACATTTTATGGCCGTTCGTATTTGCAGCGGCTTACTTATCGGTCTACAAGCCCAACAAAAAAAAGCTCGCAGTATAAAAAAATATGCTAAGTTTAGTCGTTTCGAAACTAAGCTTAGCATATTTTTAATTTTAGGAAATACTGTAGTTTGGTGCTTCTTTTGTAATTTGGATATCGTGTGGATGCGACTCACGCAAGCCAGCACCAGTCATCCGAATGAATTGCGACTCTTCACGTAGGTGACGCAAATCAGGCGAACCGCAATACCCCATTCCTGAACGAATACCGCCGATTAGTTGAAACAGCACATCGGCAAGAGAGCCCTTATAAGGCACGCGTCCTTCGATACCCTCTGGAACTAACTTCTTCGCATCCGCTTGGAAATAACGATCCTTAGAGCCCTTCTCCATCGCAGCTAGGCTTCCCATTCCACGATATGTTTTAAAGCGACGACCTTGGAAAATTTCTGTTTCGCCAGGACTTTCATCTGTTCCAGCAAACATACTACCAATCATCACCGCATGTCCGCCAGAAGCAAGAGCCTTCACGATGTCTCCGGAATACTTAATTCCACCATCCGCGATAATCGTTTTGCCATACTCACGCGCAACCGTTGCACAATCATAAATTGCCGTAATTTGAGGCACACCAACACCTGCAACCACACGCGTTGTACAAATCGAACCTGGTCCGATACCTACTTTCACGATATCCACCCCAACGTCAAAAAGTTCACGCGTTGCTTCTGCCGTAGCCACATTACCAGCAACAATGTTCACATCTGGGAATGCCGCGCGAATCTCAGCAATTTTGTTTAAAACGCCCTGTGAATGACCGTGTGCCGTATCAATAATAATCGCGTCCGCACCAGCCTTGACTAACTTCTCTGCACGGCTCAGCGTATCATGCGTCACACCCACTGCTGCTGCAACAAGCAATCGACCATGAGAATCCTTCGCCGAATTCGGGAACTCAATCACTTTTTCAATATCTTTTATCGTAATAAGACCTTTCAAAACACCATTATCATCCACGAGTGGAAGTTTCTCAATACGGTGCTTCTGTAGGATATTCTCAGCTTGCTTCAAAGTCGTGCCAACTGGTGCAGTAACTAGGTTTTCCTTCGTCATCACATCAGAAATCACAATCGAATAGTCTGTAATGAAACGCAAATCACGGTTGGTCAAAATCCCAACAAGAATGCGATCTTCTTCATTATTAACAATCGGTACACCCGAAATACGGTATTTCGCCATCAAATGCTCCGCGTCAAATACTTTATGATTTGGCGTCAAGTAGAATGGGTCAATAATAACACCACTTTCCGAACGCTTTACCTTTTCAATTTCTCCAGCTTGCTCTTCGGCTGTCATGTTCTTATGGATAACCCCGATACCTCCCTGACGCGCAATCGCAATCGCCATTTTGGCTTCCGTAATCGTATCCATCCCCGCACTGAAAACCGGTACATTGAGCTTAAGTGTCGGCGTCATTTCAACTTTCAAATCCACTTCATTCGGTAGTACATCCGATTTCGCCGGTACCAATAACACATCATCAAAAGTAAGACCTTCTTTTGCAAACTTAGTCTCCCACATGGGTCGCAACACTCCTTCAAATTTGGTTGACGTCACTGCTTCAAAATTACAAGCCATCCTTGTATTAGTCGAAAGAACCGCTCGCAATATCGCTTCATTTCCGCCGATAGATTTTGCTAATTAGATAAATGCTACAAGAAATTACGCCATATGTCAAGAGGCTGATAATTATCAGTTTTTTCTGAACTGGTTTGGCTTTCAGACTATCCACGAACTATTTTGATATGAAAGGAGTTATAGCAGTTTTTCACACTGACAAGCATAGGTATATAGACTCTATGTTTCACGTGAAACAATTGTTTTGCGTTTCTCTGTAGCATATGAATAATTACCACCATATGAAGAAATATGTCCATCTTCCAACCAAACCGTTCGTTCAAAAATTTGATCCATGAAAAAGCGGTCATGCGAAATAGCAATAATCGTTCCTTCAAAATTTCGAAGTGCTTCCTCCAAAACTTCTCGAGATGCGATATCTAAATGGTTTGTCGGTTCGTCCAAAAGTAACGTATTAACGGGCTGATTCATAAACTGTGCTAAACTAAGCCGCATTCGCTCCCCGCCACTCAAATTTGCTACTCTTCGAAATACCATTTCACCATAAAACAAGAATGTTGCTAACATATGTCTCGCATCCTCCTCCACAACCGAGACTTTATCACGAAATGCCTCGATGACCGTCTGATTCTCATCACCAACATCCATATGTTGCGATAAATAAGCAATATCCACGCTAGGGCCTACGTGTACCGTCCCAATATCAGGTTGCAAATCCCCAAGAATCAGCTTCAAAAGAGTAGACTTGCCAGCACCATTCTCACCAACAATTGCAACTCGCTCCTTCTGCCGCACATGCCAGTCCAAATTATTAAACAAAACACGCGTCCCAAATCCCAATATAACTTGTTCAAAAATCACGACATCTTCCCCACTACGCCTTGACTCTTCGAATTCAAGCTGCATATTCTTCCGCTCTAAAGCCGGTTTTTTCAAGACTTCCATCCGGTCCAGCGCTTTTTCCATGCTTTTCGCCCGTCGGAACAGCGCATCATTCGGTGGATTAGCCTCCGTCGCCCACTGCCTCAAACGCTTAATTGCCTGCTCCATCTTCTTAATCTTCTTCTGTTGATCCTTGTAATCCTTGAACTCTTTAAGCAAACGCTGCTCACGCTCCACCAAATACCCAGAGAAATTTGTATAATACGTAATCAATTCTTTATTCTCGAGCTCCACAATCTTGCGTACGACCTCATCCAAAAAATATCGATCATGTGAAACGACCAACATCGCCCCTGGGTACGCCTTTAAAAACTGTGTCAGCCACTCCACCGCCCTCAAATCCAAATGGTTTGTTGGCTCATCTAACAGTAGCAAATCCGGCTTCTCAAGCAATACCTTGCCAAGTGATACCTTCGTTTGTTCCCCGCCACTCAACTGTTCCCAATACTTATCTGCTAAATGAGAAATTCCCAGCCCATGCAAAATTTTATCCATGTCCATATCCAAATTATAGCCTCCAAGCTCGATAAACCGCGCCTGCTTCTCTCCGTAATTTTGCAATAATTTCTCGTTTGTATCATACGTCATTCGACTTTCCATGCCCTCTAATTCTTCCTGTAAAGCCAGTACATGCGCAAATGCGGTTCTAAGAAAATCGCGCACAACCATTGTTCCTGTAACAACCGGCATCTGATCCAACAGTCCAACTGTCGCGCCCTTTTGAACCGATACAACTCCCTCATCCGGCATTTCCAGCCGAGCAATAATTTTCAAAATCGTACTTTTACCTTCACCATTGCGACCGATAAGCCCCATTCGTTCACCTGACTCTATCTGTAGTCTAACCTTCTCTAAAACCAAATCACCTGTAAATCGTTTTGTTACGTTATTTAAAGCCACTATTGTCATTTATTCCTACTCCTCACTTTTTGAGAAGCATGTTTCCATTATCGTTTTGTGTCGCCCTGATTAAATGTACGACAAAAAAACTCAAGCAAATCCCTAAGAGCCTGAAACTTTGGTCAGGTTCAGCATTCGAGCGAATAAATACTCCGTTTCGAATTTGGGATTAATCCTAAGTTTTTATAACAATCCAATCTAGCGCTAATGAACAGCTCCTCGAAGTCTTCACATCTTTCGCAAAAACCAAAACTAGGTTTTCACTACAGATATTTCCGTTTTCGGAGCTAAGCGATCCATTTTAATATTTCATGTAGGAATCCATGCTTCTCTCAATTTTTTCCGATATTCAGTTATGCAAATTGGACAGACTGGTGTCCTGCAACTGAAAAAATGGAAAAAACGGCACGGATGATACTGCATAAATTGGCTACTAACTTCAAGCGTGCTATTGAGAATTTCATGGATTCCTCACCTCTTTCTGTTTCTAAAATATGCTTTCAGAATACTAGGTTTGGCCGGAATTGTCAAACCTTATTCTTACACCCTTCCTTTCTTTCGGTACAAAATAATACCGGATGTCAATATTGCTAACAATCCAATGACGATTAACCAATTACCAGACGTATCACCGGTTTCAGGTAGCTCGCCAACTTTCTCTGGACTTTTTACAACTTTGGCTACATTTTCCACCTTCACATCTTGCCCATCATCCACAGTCGGCGCTGGAGCCTTGGCCGCCTCGGCTTTTCCGTAAATATAGACTACTTCTTGTGCCATCTCCGAGAATGTACCACTGCTCTCGCCTCTTACCTCTTGTAGTGTATAATCTGGAATATCTTTCTTGGCAGTTTCGTAACTGTCACCGAATTTCCCAGTTAATTGAGCATTTTCAGCAAGCTTCTGACCATTTGTATCTTGATAAATTGCTGTCACTGGCTGAGGAATCGCATCGATGCAGTTTACAAGCTTAGCCACGGCAACATCCACTTCGCTCGCTGTATATTTTTTCCCGCCAAGTAGGCTTACTAACTCGTCTTTTGCTACTTTCAATGCTTCGATACTTGTCGAATTACCCGCCACTTTACTCAAAATCATCGTTGCCTGATCAATCGCCGCAAATGCAGGTGCCAGATCAATACTCATCAACTCTTTCTCCAAAAGAGGGTCGTAAGTCGGGCTAATTGCCGTTTCAAAATTTGCTCCTAAAATTGCCGCGTTCACCTCATAAAGATTGCTCGCCGCATCAATCAAGTTCTCAAGTTCAGCTACCTTCTCAAGGGTTAGCGCTTTACTATGCTTAATACGTTGTAAATGATGCTTGGCGAAACCTTTCGCGCTATCCACAGAATAACCATTTACCTCTAAAATTGCCGTTTTCGTCCACAAAAGATTCGACGGTGTGACGCTACTTATATCAGGTTCATTATACGTTTTCCCATCCCGATCAAAGGCGTACAGAAACATTCCAGACAAATTATTTTCCCGCACATACTTCGCCAATTGATACATATTCGACTCTTCATATGGAAGTTTCGTATCATACCAGCGATTCCGGTCCTGCTCTTCTGGGAACGTGAGCCCTGGTAAAAACTTATCCTTTGCAATATACGGAGCATAGGCATTCGACGACATTTCCGTACGATTTGTGCCACTGCCATATTGCTGATATGCCAGCACATCAAAGCTATCACTCACATTTTTGAATGGAGCCATCGTTTCTGCATTCGTATCATACAAAAACAGCGTCCCGTTATTCGCTTTCGGACCAATATATTTTGACAAAGCCTTGATTACACCATCCGAAATTTTCACATCGTTTGCACTCGGATGTGTTTCCATGTCAATATCCAAACCGTCCAATCCCCATGGCGTCATCAACTCTTCCAATAAAGCCTTCGCGTAAGCATCAAACTCCTGCTCTGTCGGGAATGCACCTGCATAAGGAATCGCTAGCAGTTTAGAATAATCAAAGCCACGAATCAACTTGACACCACGCGCATGTAATTCCGGTCCATATTCTGTTTTTAGCTTATCAAAAAACGGTTTTGCAAGCGCCTCCTGACCCGGTGGCACATAACTGAAAACGTTGACAATATTAATCCCGTATGGAATATCGCTCATACTAATCCAGTTTTCATCTGGCAAACTAGTGTTGACTCCCTTCATCTCAACATCCCGCCAAGCTCGGTAATACACGAGGAAGTTCTTATTCGTGATTTGTTCCTCTGCCTTCACTTTATGGGCTGATATTGAAAAAGCTGGGATTAAACTGAGGCATAAAACAAGGACAAGTAAAACAATAAGACTTTTCTTATACATGAAAAAACCCCTTTTCATTTTTGAAAATATTATTTCTAATTCTACCAAGGACATTTTGAACAGAACCAAAAACCTTAAAAAAGCGCTTTCAAAAACATCTTATCATAGATAGAATTGGATTATATAGACAAATTAAAGGCATTAGTGTACAAATTATTGTTTAGATAGAATACAAGTTCCTAACTAACCTTCTGGACATAACGCAAATAAATCGATCATAAGCGTGGGTAAAGTGAACAATTAGTCCCCTGAACACACACGCTTTCAATCGATTTTAATACATTACTTTCTAATAATTGGTATCCATATTTCACTCTTATAATCGGGTTTGCTCGTATCTGGACTTTCATTCCATAGTATCTCAGGCCCCGGAACAACTTCGTAACCCGATGTTGGAAGCCATTCAGAATAAATTCTTGCCCAAACTTCCTGTAGAGCTTGAGGAAATTCACCGCGTACTGTAAACACTGCCCAGTTTGAAGGGAGTACATTTAAAGCTTCCCACTTAGCTGGTATATTATCTGCTGTTGTAGCGACACCGATATATTGATCCAATTCAGCACCTTCTTGTCGCCCTTCTCCAAAATTCGTTGAAGCGCAAATAATACCCGATGGTTGGGTGTTGGACAATTTTTTAAGTGCCACAAAATCTTCTGGCTTTAAGCGTGCCCACATGTCATCCATTTGCGAATTCACACCTTCATAAACCAACTTAATACGCTTGCTAATTCCTACAATTTTAAATGATTCCTTTGTTTCAATCCGATAATCCATAAGACTTCCTCCTTGAACTTTTAACTGGAAGGTCATAGGAAGAAACGCTTTTAACTGTACCGTATCTTTTCTAGCCTGCGTAGGAGTTACATGGTGCAATGACTGAAATGCTCTTGTAAAAGCATCTGGTGATTCATAACCAAAGCGCATCGCAATATCAATAATTTTTTCATCGCTACCTTTGAGTAATGTTGCTGCAACTGCTAATTTTCTGAGCCGAATATACTCACTGAGTGGCATTCCTGCAAGATATGAAAAAACACGTCTGAAATGATATTCTGAACAGCAAGCTATTTTTGACAACTCTAGGTAATCTAGCTCATCCATCAAGTGAGCTTCAATATACTGCATCGCGAGATTCATCTGTTTGATTGTATCCATATCTATGACCTCCCTTCAAGAAAATTTTATCAAAACTACAATGCGCTTACCCGTCATTATCGTTGCAGATACTAACGATGTTCATATGCCGTGTCGTTATGAAAAGTCTCCATCACAAATATCCAAAATCCAGAAAAAGAAGTGATAGACTGCACCACTAATACTAGACTAGTATGTAATGTATGCCATATCCGAAAAATAACAAACAAAGAGGTTATAAAATGAAAAAAATTGTATGTACACTACTAACTGCAATCATGTTATGTTTTACATTTAGCCAAACTGTCTATGCCGTTGAAATAGTCGAGCGCCCAGGAAGACCGGATCCTAATAATTCTTGGGCCACTTATCTCGGTATCCCTAAACAAGATGAAATAAAAACAACTATCCAAAAAGCGCTAACCAAATCCATCCAGCGACAATTGTCCACTGTCACTTTACCAGCCGAGGTTGGTAGCGAAGTTAGTGTACCTTTGAAGCTTGATACCATTTATGAATATTTTAAGTTCGACAAAGAAAAATTGGTTCAACGGAATTCGTACTTCTGGTATATTCGCAACAATAATCATCGTGTGGTATTGGATGAGGTTAGTCTTAAAGATTTTACTATATCCCATGATGGCGGTTCTGAAATTGAAGTTACAATCACAAGCAACAAACTGTCTTCAAAAGAAAACACTACACTCACGATTAAAAGGTTGCAACCTTCAAAAAGAACAGAATACCAACTAACCATTGCCAATGCCCTTTTTGAAAGTGATGGCTATTTTAATGGTCCATGGGGTTGGTGGGATGGCACTTATGGTAATCGTATTTTAGAACCGGGGCACTGGGATACTACTCCTAACACCAGTCATGGAGGGCTAGAGGAATTTGACGATACGACACCAGTATACCACTATAGAACAACGCCTAATGGACCCACAGATGATATTCAGATGACCCTGACTGCCGAGCCCAAGGAAGAAGGAAAACTATCGCTCACCGCTCCTGAAAAACTCATGTTTAACGATATTGCTATCTCAGATCGAGAACAAATCATTCAACGGAGCATCCGCGAAAACCTTGGTTTAATTGTAACAGATGGGCGCGATATAGATAACCAAGACGATTGGTACCTTACTGCACAAGTTCAAAACCAAGATGGCAGCTTAGCCCCTTATTTAATCTATCGCGAACCCGGACAAAGCGACCAATATTTAATGGACAATGCTCGAGTATATGCACATACGAAACAAGAGAATACCCAAAGCCCTTTAGAAGTTAATATTTCGGATACATGGTCAGACGAAAGTGGTCTCTTGTTGAAAATCCCCGTTAGAAACAGCTTGAGGTCTAATCAAGCATATCAGACAACGATTACTTGGAACCTCGTTAAAGCTCCCTAGATAAACGCAAAGCACCCCAACCATCATGAAAAACTCATCAACTTACAACTGTTTTTCTATCATAATAAAGATAGAGGTATATGTTGTAAGTCGATGAGTTTTTAAGTTTCTCCAAAACCTTGAGGCACGAACTGAATCGCCATGCTTATTTATGCCATTCATTGCGCTCCAAATATGCGTATAAAACGCTACTATTTTTTATGTTAGCAGTGAAGTATAGATTGGCTACCTTCTTGTACTTAGGTTCCTATAGAAGCAGATTTACTTTATCAAGGTTTGTTATTGTTATGGAAAAACCTGTCGCGATCTTTGTTTGACCTGAGGCTGATTGCATCGTTAAGGTGTGAATATTTTCAGGTATATTATCAACTCTAAATTGACCCGTAGTACTATTTTTCCAATTAAAAGTATAGCCAGTACCATTAATGAGAACACTTGGAGCTACAGGAGAATTAATTAGAAAATTAAGGCGTCCATTTTTATCCCGTACAATGTTTTTTGCTGTAAGTACATGATCCTTGAAGTTCCATGAAAGGTCTATTAATTTTCGATCAGCTTCATTTGTTGCATCCAGTACACGACCTATCCCTTGGTTATGGGCGTTGATTCTTTTTATGGCTCCTGGCCCAGAAAGAGCCGTACCAGCCATGTCACCCAATGGCTTGTGATTCAGAATACGGTTGTTGCTAATATCCAAGTATTCTAACTTTCGTAGCGAAGTCAGTGGCATCATACCATCTGTATCAATATGATTGTTATCAACATTGAGCTTCTTGAGATTAACAGCATATTCAAGCCCTTTTAAATTGGAAATACTTGCATTCGTGGCTGTTAAGTCTGTTATATTTTCCAATTCCTCCGCTGTTATGGGAGCATCAATATTTGAATTACTATTTAAATTAAGTGCAATGGCTTTAGCTAGGTTTTGGTCTGGGAAGAAATCACTAATCTTTTTCTCTGCTTCCTTAGGACTTTGTAAACTCTGTGATGCCATTGCTGTTATTTCCCCATTTTATAGCCAGGCGATGTTAAAGTCAGTACTACTATGGTTAATAATAAAATTCCCGAACATTGAAATATTTTCATTTTTTCTCCTTCTTTCTTGTTTATTAATATTAATTTTTGGCGAATTGAAAAATTAGGAAGAGACACATCTTAAATCGATGTTAATTTATGATTTAATTAAATTTTTAATAGTCCTAATAAAACTAATATTACAAAAATGTAAGGTTATTGCCTGATAATGTAACCTTAACAACTTAAATAAATGTTTTTTTGAGGTATAATAAGGTTTATATTAACTTTTAAAAAGGGGGTACGCGTTTGCTAGTAAATGATACGAGAATTTTCTAAAGCTACGAATCCAAAGCGCCACAGCGGTAGAGCAAAGCAGATGTTCTAATCACGGTAACCTACTAAAAACAAATAAGAGAGCTAGGAAGGAAGATGGAGCGTATGAAGAAAATCAAGTATAAAGTGAATTTATTTCTATTGATTACCATAATAAGCGCAGGTTCATTCTCACTTACTTCTCCTGTAGAAGCGAGCGCGCAAAGCATGTTTAATATTAAAGAAATCCCAATTATCACAAATGTCAGTGATACACTCAATCAAGTAGGTTATTCATATTATCAAGCTAATTTAGCTGGCACTAAGCAAAGCGGAATGTATACTCTCAGTAGAGCACCAAAAAGTATAAGCACCAGCATGGACTTAGATATTGACTCTGACAGTGTACATTATGATTTAAGAGCAAATGATGTCGCTCCAGAATATGTTGGCGAAAATGTATTTCACAATGACTCACCTACTGAACAAACTTATTCAACAACAACCTATTCTAAGGCAATAACTGAAACAACGAGTACTACAACAACAAGAGGCTTTACAATTGGTGGTGATGGAAAAACATTCTCGATACCACTAATTTTTAGCGAAGGCTTGAATGCAATGGCTCAATTTAACTCTTCTAAAGCAGAAGCAACCACTAACTCGGTAACCAGAACGCTCACAGTCCCACCACAACAAGTCAAAGTACCGGCACATAAAACCTATGTAGCTGTTGTTAATCTAGAAAGAAAAGTTTTTCGGGGTTCTCTCTCTTATAAAGCGATAGGAACAAATCTTAGAACAAACATTACGGCTACAGGTATGTGGGTATCTTGGTATGGAACACCTAGCACGAGAACTTTTAATTTCAATAATAGAACAGGTGATTTATGGAATAAAATATCTTTCTCCGAGCAAAATAAAGTTCGAGGAATTACAATGAACTCAGGATCTAACTCAATAAAAATTGATGGCCAAGCTAATGTAGAAAGCGTCGTAGGTAGTAAATTGACTGTTCGTATTTATGATAAGGGTACCAAGAAATTGATGAAAACTATGGAGTTGCCAGTTATATCACGCGATAAAAGATAATATCCAATCACCTTATTTTTTAATCAAGTTTCAAAAATGCGTAAAAAGCTATCAATTAAGCTTTTTACGCGTTACTCTTTCTAGCAATTTCCTATGATCTATTGAACTTGCGAATATACAAAGAAATCAAACTCATGATACTCAATAATACTCCAAATCCTGTAGTCACTGAATTCGTGTCGTCTCCTGCTTTTGGGAGCTTATCCTTTTTCACTTTTGCTGGATTATCTGGGGATTGCCTTTCTAGCACCTTTTCATCAGCAACTGCTATTGGATAGCTACTTTTCTTATTTATAGGGATTATTTCTAAGGCCTGGCTTTTTTGAAATTTTATTGGATTATTTGGGACATTTTCAACACTGGTAGTACTATTCTCATTTCCTTTACTTCCCCCAGTAGGTGTGACGGGGTCTTTAATAATAGTTTTTGTTTTATCTTTCTTATAATGGTACGTAACTCGTTGTGCTTGGTCGGTGTAGGTTCCGGTAATCCTATTTCCCTCTTGTATCTGGCCATTTAAATCTACTGCTTGAAGTGTATACCCTGATATATTTTTTGCACTACTCTTAAAAGAATCTCCAAAAACAGCGTCTTTACCTAATATTTCTTCTTGACTTATAATTTCTTGGGAATCATCGTCAATATATTGCACAGATACTGGGGCAGCTTTCTTCCAATCGTAGCTATAGATGACAGTTTGTTCATTCGTATCGTCGAATTGGCCGGCGCCTTCAGAAACTTGGATACCATTTAGCGTAATCCCTTTCAAGTCATATCCTGTAAATGATTTTATATTTGCTTCAAAAACATCGCCCCATTTTGTTTCATCTCCGCCTAATTCTTCTTTCGCTAACACTTTACCTTTCATATCTTGATAGATAACATGTACTGGTTTAGCTTTTGTTTTAGTGTAGGAGTAGTAGACTTTGATTGTTTGATTGGGTAGAGGATATGTTCCTTTAGCATTGCTTGGCGTGTCTACTAATTCATAACGGTTGATTTCTTTAGGTTCAAAATCATAGTCTTGTCCCACTCCGCCATTTTTAACATCCACAGAGCTTATTTCCTCATTTGTATCCTTGTCGATATAGTGGAGTTCGACGGTACCACCAACATCCGGTTCATATAGGTATTTTACTTCGCTACCCGTATCGCCAAAAGTTCCCGATATATTGTCTGGTATATCTACCAAATGATAGCCCTTTATGAATTTGGGGATTGTTGCATAGTGCTCATCGTATCTGCCTGTTAAGATTTCTGCTGGCGCAATTTCTTTTTGGCTATTCTTGTTTATAAAGCGAACGTTGACTTGACCTGGGGCGTTATCTTTTTCTAAGGAGTAAATCAGTTCACTTGAATAGTCAATGTCTTTGCTATCGGAAAACCTCCCATTCTGCTCGCCTTGAATATCTTTAAGCGTAAAGTGACTATCTTTTAGTTTCGTCAAAATAGCTTGAACTGCTTTGTTTTTTTCCGATGCGTCAAATAGCTCATCATGCTTTCCGTACATTAAGTAGCTTTCATGTATGATTTTACCCTTATCGTCTTGGAAACGTGCAATAACAGGTTTACCATCATTCTTTTCATAAACAAATGTGATTTCTTGTTGTTTATCTGTTATTTGACCACTAATTGCATCTTTTTTTTGTCGGTAATGTTGTATATTAATGGCCATCTCTTTAAAACTGGAACCATAGTCTAATCCGGTTAATTTCTTATCCTCATGAATTGTTTTGCCTTCTTCATCAACATAATGAACAACTACTGGAGCACCTTTCGAAACTTTATAATGATAGACAATTTCTTGGTCGTTATCGGTCAAGTACCCCTCCTTCTTCTCACTACTATCTACAAGTGTATAAAAAGGAATTTCTTCTCTAGGAGTAACAGTATATTTATCCCCCCATTTTCCAGATATGATTTTATTATCGACTCCTGGGATAGGGGCTCCGTTTTGATCCACGTATTTTACAGTCAATGGCTTTGCCTGCTTTAGTTTGTAATTAAATGATTTTTGTTGCGGTTTCTCATCTAGTTTTAGTTCCATCTCCTCTTTACCATCTATTGTCTCATAATGTGCAATCGTTTTTGCCTTCGCTGTTATCGTCTCGCCATATTTACCCTTTAGAATATCGGGCGCGGGAGTTCCAAAAGCTTCTCGTTGCTTGTCATTTAAAGAGGATTCTGTGTTAACATGATTTATTGTTGCATTTCCGCCCGGCTCTCTTTCAAATCGATACTCTGCATTAACTTCCTCATTTCGATAGATTCCAGTTGTATTTTTTTCGCTAACATATTGGTAGTGTTGATTTTTGATATATTCTTTTTTGGCTATGTAGTCTTTCTGCACATCTTGAGTATAAGAATTACCAATTTTCCCCTTTAACGTACTTTCATTCATTATCGTTTTACCTGTATCCACATCAACATAGGAAACCTTAACTGCTCCTTCTTCGTTATCTTTTGTGACATGTACTGTGATAGATATTGGCGTGTCTAATACATCTTGAGAATATAAGGTTTGCTCTGAGCTTCCCCAAAAAACTTCTCGTTCCAGCGTGTGGAATACTGTATAGACGCTACGAACCATAAGTAAAAAGCTGGTATCGATTTTTTTATTTGTTTTAGCAGTAATCGATATAGAGCTTGGATCTGTGCTAGTAGTCCCATTACCCGGATGTTTGTAGTCAATTGACAACAGACTGTTATCAACTCCTACTGTGGAATAGATAGGATTCATGCTAATCACGTAAGCTTCTTTTTTCCAAGTGGGTCCTCCTTCACTATACTTTGTTGATTCGCCTGTCTTATAGGAAAATTTATTCGTTAATGGCGTGTCGACTGTACTAATCCTCTGTTCAGAATTATTTTGAAAAATTTGCTTCAAGTTTTTCGTTAGTTCTGCTTTTGATTCATTTTTTGCTGCCTCGATTCTTTGTTCTATAGCGGCATAGGCTATTTTGGGATCTAGAAAAAATGTGAAGAATGGGAGAATCAAAATCACGACAACAAAAATTTTTAGAAACTGCTTCATCTCAAACCTCCAATTATTTTTTATATCTGATTTATAATTTATGTAAAATTAGGAATAATATTATTATTTCTAGTTGCACTGTCACTATCAATAGGAGCGACACAAGGTAAGTTGCCCCCATCAGGTATGTAATAATATTTTTAAAACCAGTGATTATTTTCTTATTCCACTCTGTTATGTTAACATTAGTACGTAAATTTTTGTATGTACAATTAGTATTTAGCGCTAGATATTAATTGTGAATAACAACGAAGGAGGTATTAATTTGATTCCAAGCTATTTGCAAAAAGAACTAAATATTTTATTCTTTGTAATTAAAAAAAAGGATACATCACTAAGAGAAATTTCTTCATATTTAGGTATCTCTATCCAGACCGTAAAATCAAATATACTTAGAATTAATCAATCTTTTGATCAGTATCTAGATATAAAAGATTTTATTACATCAGATAATACTGGGACTATTCGTGTAAATAAGCAATATGAGAAAAAAGCCGTAGAATGTTCTTATATTTTGAAACTAAAACTGCTAAAACTGGTCGCCATATTCAATTATACTGTTTTACTTACAACAAGACCTGCAATCATGAAGCAAGAAGTTCTCGATGCATTATTTATTTCAGAGAGCTATCTCACCAAATTAACATACAAATTAAACACATTTTTGAAACCATATCATATTAAAGTAAAACTCTCCGACAACCACATTTCCCTTGAAGGTAATGAAATATTCATCAGGCTGTTTTCCTACATATTTTTACAAGACTCGTTTCAAGATTTAGAATGGCCTTTCTCCACTATAAGTATTGATGAACTTAAATCCACCCTTCCTCCAGAAGCGCTACCAAACTCTCATAATACATCGAATACGAAAGAAAGATCTTTGTATATTCTCTATGCAGTTCTGTATACTAGAATAGAAGGACACAACTTTATTAAAGAGCTTGATTCTCCTGAGACGCTATCATTCTTTGACCTTTTCCAAAATAACTTTGATATTGCGCTAATTTTTCATGAAAATAGATTTTGTAGCTTAAGTGAAATTAACAAAAAAAACGAAATAATGGTTTTCAATTTTTTTTCTAGACTGTTTCTTTCGGATACGATTCAAAGAGAGCAAGAAATCCAACTAGGAGAAATTTTTTCGATTCAAAAGCATCCTTACTGTACGCTTTCAAAAGAGATTTATACTCGCTTTTCTAGGTTAACTTCCTTGGCTTTACCAAAAGAGAAAGAGTATATTTATATCTATTATTTATCGCTTATACTTTCTTTATGTCATTTAATTGGCGATGCCTTCCATAGTTTTGTTGAACTATACATCCCGAAACTTACCGTTTATTTGCCAAAGAATGATGATTTAGCTGATGCAATAAAAGGAGAGCTTGCTCCCATCATTGAGGATGCGATTCATTTGGAAATGGTATGTAATTTTCTACATTCGTTGTTTAATGCTGAAAAAAATCCTAAAATCTATATTTATTTACAGATGACAAAGGATTTTACAGCTATGTATGTTATTGAAAATCGCTTATATGCGCTATACAATAATAACAATATTTCAATTACTAGTGATTATTCAAAAGCAGATATTGTGGTGACCGATACACTTGAAAAAGCAAAGCCAAATCAGCAAGTATTTTACTTGGATTCTACTAGAAACATGGAAAGATGGGCTGAATTAACTACTGTTATACAAAACAAATTCCGCAAAAAAATAAACATGGAAAACGGCTGGTGATTGATCCATGTTTAGCAAATATACAAGACAAATGAAGAGGGCTAGCAGGTAAAACCACGTATAATTATGGCTTTGCTTACTAGTCCATAGAAATACACCTATTCGCACTGTACGCTAACCTATCTCTCTAAGGGCCCCGTTTATGACCTAACCCCAAGGTATCTACGAAAATCATATTCATTATGTCACTTCTTCATGGTATTCAGTTTTTGTCTATCTTTACTCTGCTTATCGATTTTTCTATTTTGCCATCTCATCCATACGATAATCGGAGTAAAGACACAAAATAACATTAGTTGTATCACATTTTCAGCCGTCTCACCTATTATTGGACTAAGCCATGAAGCTATCATTATGCCTAAAAAGAAAACTAAAGTGTAGATAAAAAAATCATATTTCTTTTGTGGTTTCGTCATATTGTTTCCTTTCATTCAGTTTGTAGTTATGTTTATTAAATTATTTCCGCTTTCTAGCACGTATCAATTGAAAAAAGAACCAAAATGATCCAGATGCAACAATCACGCTACCCGATATTGATATGTAATTATTTTGCATCAAAGCACCTGCTACCTGAACAATACAACCTGTAACTAACAGCGCGGTAAATATAACTAATATTTTATTCTGCCCCATTATAACTTCCCTTACTGCGCTATATTAACAGCTATCTCACATACAACCCTTCCACCGCGCAGATGCTTTCCAAAAATTTTTTCGATCGTTCATCCTCCGCCAAACACGAAACATATAAATCCGTTATAAGTAAAATCAGCTTTAAGTCGCAAAGATAAATCGTGACTTCTGTTTTATCTCGCAAAGCTTTTTTCAAGAGCATTAATAAATCGATTTGCTTTTCTTTGCTTCTTCCTTTAAGACCTAGATTGTTTAACACTATCTTTGCTAAGCTATCCTGGTGTTTCGCTAAATATACATTTCCCATTTCCTCTGTTGGAATCTTAACAACATTGGCTCCATGATTTCGCTCTAAATCTTCACTTTCAATATATAAATCATGACTATAGCCCATTATCGTAAGTATCACTTTTAAAAATCGCTTTTCATACTTCCTATGCTCTCTTATATGTTTGCTGTTGCCATCCCTATAATAAACATTAAAATAGCTGTCATAAATATACGTATTCATCATCGGCTTTGGCAGGAAGTCTATATCAAATGTTAATTCTGTATTTTCTTCAAAAACTTCCGATAAGGCTACCTCATCGTCTGTACCTATTCTCTCAATACCTTTAACATTGTCAAATTCCTTGAAAATTTCTTTTTTTAAATCGAACACTTTTATCCCTCTTAACTTAGTTATAATTTTCAACTACGTAGTCCAGCTATATATACCAATTTCCCCAACCAAAAAGAGTCACCCACATTCTCGGTAGCTCCTTAAAATTATCTATTTTTTGTGCTATACTAGACTTTGCAAGCTTGTTTATGATGTGGTGGCAGCCTTTTTTCAATGAAAGCAGGTGATGCCGATGTTATTCTTGGTTTCTCCTAGAAAGGATTAAACATGACTGTTTTTGAAGCGCTCACACTAATGATTGCATTCGCAGCATTAGTTGTCGGCATTTTAAACAGTAAAAATGACAAAAAATAAAAACCACTCATAAGCTTGATCGGCTAGAAATGAGTAGTTTTTAATCTCATACAAGGCTGTCACCATCTTAAAAGGTGTTTGCACTAGGAAGTCATGTTAGCGCATGGCTTCCTTTTCCATTTTATTATAGCACTTTTTGAAAATATCGTCAAAGACACACTTCTTAAAGCATGCTTCTATAAAAAAGAGCCAACTTTTTTTCAACCTCGTAAAGAATACCTAGCTGTCCCACCAAACAGGATATTTGGCATATGATATTTCTATTTCCAACTACTATTTATCACGACCTCAGAATAAATGCCATCCTATGTACTAGAATATAAAGCCATAGTAACTAATATCCTCATGTGTATACACCCTTAACTACTTCGTTAATGTTTGTTGAACTAGTCCATACTCTTATTTCTTCACAAGTGGGGATATGAATATCATTAGATTTTTAATCGTCATCTTCCACAGTAAACATTAAGTCCAACAATCTATCGAAGTCATCACAAATTTTGTGCACATCACCGTGTTCTGTGTCTATGTATATAATTTCAGGCGATGATGGATTCCTGTTCTTTTATGAATGTGTCAAAAAGCATGCGTTCTGACATCGCCTTATTTCGTTTTATCACAGCAACACAAGTATGTTATAATGAAAACTAATAGCGAGTGAAAGATGGTGGCTATCCCAAACCGAAAGGGGGATGCTTATGCGAATAAGTATCTACTCTAACGAAAGGAGACGCCTTTGTGTCTGTAGCAGAAGCTTTGCAACTAGCAGTCGGTTTCGGAAGTCTTTTGATTTCCCTAATCGCTCTTGTTATTGCATTGATTAAGCTTAATAACGACCAAAAAAATAACCATCAATCGCTTGGTCGGGATTTGATGGTTAAACTATACAATCAGCCGCCGTCTTTTAACGGTACTACTGGAAGGAAGTCGTGTTAGCGCATGGCTTCCTTTTCTTGGTTTCATTATATCATTTTTTGAAGATTTCGTCAAAACCACTTCATTTCATGACGTGTTTCTTATATATTATAGTTCCTCTTTAATTCGATAAATCGTTGGGCGTGTCACACGATTCTTTTCTGCGATTTGCTTGATCGGGAGCCTTTCTTCTAATATTCGAACAATCTGATGATACACTGCCTGTTTTTGCGAATCCTTCGCATCTGCAGCATATAAAATAGGTCGACCTTTATAGACGCCTTTTTCCTTCGCAATCGCAATTCCCTGCGCTTGCCTTCTCTTACTTTCCGTTCTTTCTCGTTCCGCAATCATCGCCAGTAACTGAAGGATTAAATCCTTTACGAAACAACCTAAAAGTGGATCCCCAATTGGCTCACTTAATAACAGCATACTCATCACCATCAAAAAATCTCCTTCGCGGACAAAATCCAATGCTTTTCTAAATTCTTCGCGATTAATAAAATCAGCATAAAGCAATGAATCCAGAGTTTCTATTTAGAGTTTACCCTTATCAGACATATTTTTGGCGCACAAAAAAGCCACCGCGAAAAAGGGAGTAACCGCGACGGCCAAAAAGGGAGTTAACATTTTCACACTTCGGGGGAAAGGATGAAAATGGATTTGCTTGTTGTTAGCTTATATTTTCATATTACATCTTCAAGAAAAAAAGTAGCTGTGATCCAGATTAGAATTTCATGAAAAATAAAGACTTGCTGCCCTTGCCCAATTATTACAATTCACAGGACTTCTATTATAGATTAAAAAAATAGACAAGAACGCCGTTTATTTCAAAGAAAAAACACGCCTATTTCAGACATGTCTATATATCTTAAGTTCTGGACAAAAAAGTGCACTTATTACTTCTACACCTTGTAGAACTATTTTATTGATTTTTTCATTCCCACGATACACACAACAACCAATATAGCAAAAGAAAGTAGATCGATAGCAGTAAAATGCTCATCTTCGAAATATTCAGGTCTAAAAGATAGTATTGTCACTGCAATGTCTGTTATCACTAAGGGTATAAGTATATATTTTGAAATTCCTGCATCCCGAGCCCTTCTGACAAGCTGTGACAGAACTGGAATAAAGAGAATAACATCCACTATTATAACAACGTATGTCGGTACCATTAGAAGTAATATAGATACCATAAATATCCATAAAAATGTGTGCCAAAACTCACTACGTGTTGCCCTTCCGCTAAAATGAAAGGACCTCTTCCAAAATATTATAAATGACTCCCCAAAACTCATCCTATACCTCCTATACGCTCTCTGCTAGATAGTGTTTCAGACACTAACTCTTCTATTTTTTTATTAAACCTCATCTCTAACTCAGCCTTTCTCGCTTCATGTTACTGGTTAATAAATTTTTATCTAGCCTATTTCAAAAAGTATACCACGGAAACGTCTTGTTTCAAAATCCATTTTAGGACATTTTAAGACGTGATTTCTGTTCTTTTCTATGTGTGTCAAAAAGCATGCTTTTTGACACTCTGCTTATACGCAAAGAAAGAGCATCACTTTTCGGTGCGCCCTTTCTTTGTTATTGACACGTCTACTTTACTTACACCTGCCTAAACACTCGTGCATAAATTTTTATTCTCATTATTTTTTCGTTTCGTAGTTATCTTAGAAAATTGCATAGAATCTATAGATAAACAAAATTACGTATGCTGGAAAACATACAAACACAATGACTAAAGTTAAAATAAATTGTATTTTCCAGACTTTTGTTCCGAATTTAAAACTCCCTATAAATACAATTGATAGTATGCCACACAGTAGCAACAATAGTACCCTTAAAGTATCCAGCATATTTCCCCCTCACATTTACTAATTGATTGGCCGATTCTCAGAAAAAGAAAAATGCAAAGAACACAAATAGCAGTTCAACTGAAATCAACGCATAAACAAATGAATTAAATCTACCTTTACCATGCTTATAGGCAATAAGCGCACACACCAGCAATAGAAGCATCAGAATTGATATGACACCATTTAAATACGACATAGTTTATCCCCTTACATAGTTAAAAATAACCCATCAATCAGGTTAAAATTTCCTTTCGACAAATCGTTTAACCTTCTTATACCACTCCTCGAGATATACTTCTGGGAATCTAACTTTGTCAAAATCCAAATTTTGTAGTACTTCGATATCATACGAGTTATCCAGATATAAATCCCATTGCACTGATATCTCTTCCAATAATTCTCTTTCTTCTAATGATAGGTTATCGTTTATTGACTGTTGATTATCGTCGGCATATAGTATCTTTTCCGACCTTTCAACTAGTTCTTTACTTGTAATTACATCAGTAAGCGCTTCGTTGAGATTCGTTTTTATCAAATCCATAATACTATCCTTATCCAAATTACATCCTCCTACCATTTATAAAACAAAGAAAGGGCACCACTTTGAGTCCATGTATATGAGTCCTCACCAATGAAGCTATATTCCATGCTTTTAAATTACCATCAAAGGCATAGCAGAAACCTTCACTTATGCACTAAAATAGTACGTTGGAGTAATGTAACAGTCCCCAGTGTTATTCACTATATTATATTTTAGACAACAGGTTTGATAATCTTCATCCACTTCACGATAATATAAAGATTACCTTCGTCGTCACAACAAAAAGAATTTGCATCAATAATCTTTGCCCTAATATCATCAGGAAGACTTTTTCATTTCTATATTTTTTATAATAAAATCACTTTTATTTGGGTTTGTTTAATACTATTGAGCTAGCTTTCTAATGTTTTTAATCATAAATAGCCATGGCAAAGTCTCTTATGTCTAGACTCAGACAAAGGCTGGGATCTGTAAGAATCCCAGCCTCACTCCTTTCTATTTCATCTTTTGTAATTTTACAATGGTTAACTGTAGTGTACAAAGCTTCCTATTACGTAAAGTACATATACAACTAAAGCTATGCAAACTAAACATACAGACATTAAATTTAGAAACATGGTAAACCCTCTCCGCTTTATATATACGAAATATATGAACGAAAATATCCCCAGAATCATAAGTTGAACAATAGCTGGTATATATACATATGGGCTAAAAGTCAAACTACCACTAATGTAAATTCCAACTCCAACAATCACTATTCCAATGACACACAGCATTCCAACAGCGTTATTTAGCTTCTTACTACTAAATTTCACTGTAAATCCTGGTGCCAAAACAATAGTTAACGTTATAAAACTAATAGCTATATCAACTACAGTTATCAACAAAACTTACCACATCCTCAGTTGTCATTTAATGCCTCCTTATGGCATTAGAGCTACGCCTTAAAGCATTACTATGCTTAAGTGTATATTTTTTATTAAATTTCATTATTTTCTTCTTAGCTTTCTTAATGCCATTGTACCTTTTGCCTACAGTTTTTTGAAGATATTTTTTAGGAGACTTTACCAGCCTTTGTACATTACGACCATATTGTTTGATATTTTGCCAAGGTTTTCTTGATATAACAACTCTTCCAGCCGCTTTTCCTTTAGAAAGGAATCCCACAATTCTACCACCTGCGGTCCAAGATAATCCATTTATAGCCCCTTTCACCCCTAATTTACCTGCAGTCTTCCAAGAAAATTTCTTTCCGCTTTTTCTTGTATCTAAATAATATTTTCCTATAGATAACCCCGCACCTAAACCAGCTGCAGTTGCGTATTGCCAGAACTGTCCATCCGGATCAGTCATCATAACAGGGTTGTTACCTGCATAATTATATCCATTCATCGTTTGTGGATCGTCTTCATCGCCTGGATCTGGATCAACACTAATGAAAATACCTTGTTCTGGTTCATAGTAACGGGCTATCAGATAATACATACCAATTTCTTTGTCATACATATACCCAGCATAGCCGAATGGGTTCTGTTTTGCTTCACCAGTAATTTCATTAGCTTGTAATACATTTCCCCACGCATCATAGCTATACTCTGCAACAATATCTCCTGATTCATTCGTCAGTGCAGTAACATCTCCATGCACATTATAGTGATAGAAGACTGTTTTCGTACCAATTTTCATTGCCATTCGAATATTACTGTCGGAATAGACATATTGACGCTGAACTGTTCCCACACCGTCTGTTTCGTATAAAACATCGATACTGTCGCCATCATAATAATACTTCGTGATGCTACCATTAACTTTTTTTTCAATACGCCGATTATTATTATCATACGTATACGTTACAAAAGGTGACGTTTCACCTTTCTTCGTGATAGCTACGAGTTGGTCTGCCATATTCCATGTGTACGTGTATTTACCATCGCTGAGACGGTTGCCATTCGTGTCGTAGGTTAGTTTGTCACCATTCCATGTGGTTAACTGGTTACCATCATTATAACTCGCTTCGATGGCTTTTGTCTTGCTGGAATCCGTCACTTTTGTACGATTACCGAATCCATCGTACGTATAGGCTTTCACTGTGCCATCTGGTAATGTCTCTTTCGTGAGTTGGTTGATGGCATCATAGTCGTAACTCGTTTTACCTACTTTCTTATTGTCAATCGTGGTTCGGTTACTCGCCGCGTCATACGTGTAGCTTTCTTCAAATAAGCTATCGCCCAGCTTGTTTCCAATTTGAATCTCGCTTACTTTTTGTGTCGCATCATAGTTGAAATTGGTACCAACACCATTGCCGTTGATATACTGGTCCACATTGCCGAACTCATCGTAATCTAAGAAATAGTTTCGAGAACCATCGTTGAATTTCGTATTTTGATCTAACGCATTATAATCGTACGTTGCTTTGTAATTGTGTGCGCCGTGTGAAACAATGACTTCATTGGTTTTGTCAGTCTTCCCTTTGTTGTCTTTGCTTGGCTTATCTTTGTATGTCCAGGAGACACTGCCACCACGTTCTGTTTGTTTTGTGATACGGTCGGCGTCATCGTAGGCTTTATCGCGCACCAATCCTGTCGTTGCGTCGGTCACTTTTGTTTCATTGCCATTCGGGTCAAACTGGAAATTGAACGCGGTTTGACCATTCCATTTCACACCTGTGGCACGATCTGCAGAATCATAGATGCTTTCAATGGTGTCGCCGTTCGGTTTCGTGACTTTAGTTTGGTTCGCATTGGCGTCGTATTCGTAGCTGATTTTGCGCCCTAAGGCATCCGTGAATTGGGTGACTTTGTTGTCGCTATCGTAGGTGTAACTATTTTGTTGTTCTTTGCCATCTGCAGTGACGAATTTCTCGGTGGTATTGCTGTTGTCATCGTACTTATAGGCTACAGCTGTACCATTTGCCAAGGTCGTTTTCGTTAGTTGATTATCGGTATTATACTCGAGCTTCTTCGTATTGCCTTTTTCATCGGTTTCCGTGAGTTTGTTGCCGTAGACATCATACGTGAAGGCAGATTTCCGGTGTTCTTCGTCATAGGACGCGACCACATAATTCCCCGCGCTATCATACGTGTTCTCCGTCAACACTTCTCCGTCTATCACACGCATGTTATCAAACCAGGCCTTCCCTGTATGCTTACCGCGGAACAGCGTCCAGATTTTCAAGCGCGTAATCGGTTTATCGACGTTCACCGTCACCGCACTACGATTCCACTCATTCGTTCCGGTTGGGAATGGCGCGTAGAAAGATTTTGTCACACCGTCATTTAAGACTGCTTCGGCTAGAATCGCGTAATCGTTCGATAACTTCTCGCCGCCTGTTGTGGAACCTCTCCACCAGCTCGTCGCCATCAATTCCGTGCCATTTTCAAAACTACTGTTCAGGACAGGGTTAAAGGTTGCCGATGCTTCCCCTTTTTCGAGTTGGATATTATCAAACCACGCCGTTCCTGTCCCGCCAGTGTCTTTATTTTGCTCCACTTCTAGGAAAATATAGGCTTTTGCGGTCGTTTTCGTTGTCTTAATCGTCAACTGGCGCTTCGTCCATGGACGGTTCGCCTTGATATCACTGTAACGATTACTCTGCCATGCTTCCCCATCGGTGACACGCTTCCCTGTCGCATTCTGCAACTCGACATTAAAGAACACGTTTGTCTTTCATCTAATTATTTTACCTATGTAGAGCAGGGCTAAATTTCAGCCCTGCAATAATATTATTACTCCATAAATTTTAAAATTTCTTTCTTAGTTCTGGCGTCATGTAAAACGGATACGGTGATTCCATTATTGCTACCACAATTACTTATTCAGCTCCTAATTATCCCTCATAAAGACACTGTAAACTATATCTTTGCATTGGTTGTGTTCTAGCACGACATTGACATTATCATTATCCAGCCATTTTAGTTTATCTAAATGCTGAGAAAATATGAACGGATTAGGTATTTCGCTAACAATTTTTTCTTTCTTAACAATCTCGTTCACTTTATTGAATACCACGATAAATATTTCTGCTTCATACATAATCCATGCTCTATATAAATTTGTGCTTTATACTTCCTATTAGGCTTAGATTTAGGCTTCTTATAGTATAATAATCTAAGCGTTTAACAGTTTCATATGCTTTTATAAATCGCTCTTCTTCTAAACTTAAATCGCTACATGCTTGCATCACACCTATATGAAGGAGTTCCAAGATAATTTTTTTCTTTTCTAAATCACTATTATCATTAAATCTCCCTAAGTCAGAGAATGTATTCTCAAAATATGCTCTGTAGACATCATCAATATGATGAGAGCGGCCAACCTTCTTGCCAACAGGGACACTATTTATGTCGAGACACGAAGTTTCTTTTCTGCTTACTGGCTGGAATGCTCCTGAATACATCTCTGCAACACAGTGGCCTTGGCTATCAAATGTCATTAGATGATTTTTCTCAGTATCGTAATCAGACCCAACAGAAAAATTCACGATCTACCTCCAATGATGCCACTAATCATTACTAGCATATGCGCTGTACATTATCTATTAAAGTGCTATAAAAAATATGCATATTAAATTAAGCTTTCAAATTTACAACTATTAATCTCAATTTCATCAGCCTCAATAAGCAATAAACCCTCCATAAATTCCACTGTGAAATTAAACTTAGAATCAAATCCAATATAAAAACTGCCTTTGGCTTTTATTAAAAGGTTCTGCTTTTCTGAATTATTGTAAGTTATTGATAATAGCTCCCTTTTTTCACCATATTCATAATCGCTTGTAGCATAACGACTATCCTCATATCCATTTACAAAATAAAACGTACTAACTTTCCTAAAAATAACATCTACTTTCTCACCATCATCAGGGTATACAAGGTTCAGTTGGATTTTGTTCGATTGTATATCGATATCATGACTTTCAATTAGGGCTTCTTCTATATTACCCAATACTTTCAACAGTTCCATTTCCTATCTCCACCTTTTAATTATCTTAGAGATGTTTCTATGAGAGCCTCTTCTTAAATTAATATGTGTCACATCTCTATTGTTACTATAATTACCATATCTGTCTACACTCCCTTTGTCTTGATGGGATATCCGATAGTAGGGCTTCTTCCTTCTACCTGAACCGCCGTTCATAAAGCGTGTAGTGACTGTCTTATTATTGCTGACCCTGGTGTGTAATCTCCACCCTTTTCCAGACTTAGCTTTTGAAAGAGCTCCTCCAACTGCTTTTTGAACTTTCTTCGCACTTCTATACGATTGCTTATACCTTCCCGACCTAAACTTAACTGCCACTTTTATTGCTTTCCTACCGAGTTTAAATCTACTTCCTCCAATGAAGCCTATAACCCCAGCTGCTACAACGCCTTTCCATTTCTTCCCTTTCTTATGAGCTTTATACATATCGTATGCTGCAAACCCTGCGTTAAACGCTAACCAGAAAACATGCCCATCTGGATCCACGTGCATCACAGGATTATCGTTGGCATAGTTGTAGCTATTCGCCATCATGGGAAAAATAAAGAGACTGAGATTAAACTCTCATTCTCTTTCTTCATGACGGTTTATCTATTACTAATCTCCTTTAATAGATTATAGCGAATAATTTGACCACATCTCCATTACAATCCTACAGTTAGGCTTCACTCAGAAACATCATTTCTTAGCCCATTTTTAAAAAATCAAAAATATCATTATTGTCAATGTACCTTATCAATTTTTCCCCAACCACAATTATTGATTTCTCTTTGAAATTACTTATCCATGCTTGGTCTAGTCGTCTGGAAACAAATATTGATGTATCACTTTCTGGAATAAAATTAACTCTCCAGACTCCTTCATCATCGACTGGTGGAAAAGATGTGAATGTATCGAAATAGTAGCATTCATGTTCACGCTCTAACACATATAGCCCATCACTAAAATATGTCTCGAAAAAATGTGCCATAAATTCACTAGATTCTAAATAGCACTGAGCTAGATTATCATCATCATCACCATATATATAGTCTATACAACCTACTTTCAGCGGGTACTCTTTATAAGTAATATCATGTCCAACCCTCACATTCTGATACTCAATAGTAATCTTTAACTTTCTTCTCAGCTCTTCCCATAGGAATTCACGCTCTTCTCCACTCAATAACTGATAATCCTTAATTTCTACCATCTCCTCACTCGTGTAAACGTTTTATAATGATCATTACTGTAATACCACTTCCCATTAGCCCCCCTTACAAGCCTCTTGTTCCCTCTATCACCACGAACTTTATTAGTCCGTCCTCTTGTTCGATAGATATCATATTCCTTATACTTGGTGTTCTTAGGCAACACCCCTTCATCATTGTAAAATCTTCTGTTTCCTGCGAAACCTCTTGGTTTTTTGCCTTTCCCTTCAATGATACGAATAGTTCTCTTAGCTCTTAATGGAATTTTAGTTGGTAAATATTTTCTTATTTTTCTTTTTCCGATTACCCTAATTGTCCTAAAAGCATATTTGACAGCTTTTATCTTTCCACCACCAACGGCGCCTTTTGCTGCAGCTATACCTGCTTTTTTCCAACTTTTTGTTTTTTTGTATGCTTTATAACCATCATATGCTGCGAATCCTGCATTAATAGCTAACCATACCCAGTGACCATCTGGATCAATATGCATAACAGGATTATTTTGGGCATAGTTATAGCTATTCATAGTTAATGGGTCATCTTCATCGCCTGGGTCTGGATCAACACTGATAAAAATGCCTTGTTCTGGCTCGTAGTAACGAGCCATCAAATAATACATGCCGATTTCTTTGTCATATGTGTATCCAGCATAGGCAAATGGGTTTTGCTTGGCTTCGTTCGTTGTTTCTGTTGCTTGTAGGACATTACCCCATGCGTCGTAGCTGTATTCTGCCACCGTATCGCCCGCCTCATTCGTTAGGGCAACCACATCTCCATGCGCGTTATAGTGATAGAATACGGTTTTTGTCCCGACTTTCATTGCCATGCGAACATTGCTATCGGAATAGACATATTGGCGTTGCACGGTTCCTGCGCCGTCTGTTTCGTACAAGACATCGATACTATCGCCATCGTAGTAATACTTGGTCGTTTGTCCATTCACTGTTTTTTCAATACGGCGATTATCATCATCGTATTTATAGGTTGCGAATGGGGTTGACTCGCCTTTTTTCGTGATGGCTGTCAGTTGGTCTGCGGTGTCCCATGTGTACGTGTATTTACCATCGCTTAGACGGTTGCCATTCGTGTCATAGGTCAGTTTGTCGCCATTCCAAGTCGTTAGTTGGTTCCCATCATTATAACTCGCTTCGATGGCTTTTGTCTTGCTCGAATCGGTTACTTTTGTACGATTACCGAATCCATCGTACGTATAGGCTTTCACTGTGCCATCTGGTAGTGTCTCTTTCGTGAGTTGGTTGATGGCATCGTAGTCGTAAGCCGTTTTACCTGCTTTCTTATTATCAATCGTGGTTCGGTTACTCGCCGCATCATACGTGTAGCTTTCTTCAAATAGACTATCGCCAGCCTTATTCCCAATTTGGATTTCACGTACTTTTTGTGTCGCATCATAATTGAAGTTCGTCCCAACGCCATTGCCGTTGATATACTGATCCACATTGCCAAACTCATCATAATCCAAGAAATAGTTTCGAGAACCGTCGTTGAATTTTGTATTTTGATCTAATGCATTGTAATCATAGGTTGCTTTGTAGTTGTGTGCCCCTTGCGAAACAACGACTTCATTGATTTTGTCCGTTTTTCCCTTGTTGTCTTTGCTTGGTTTATCTTTGTATGTCCAAGAAACATTTCCACCGCGTTCGGTTTGTTTCGTGATACGGTCGGCATCATCGTAGGCTTTATCGCGCACCAATCCTGTTGTTGCGTCCGTCACTTTTGTTTCGTTATCATTGGCGTCAAACTGGAAACTGAAAGCCGTTTGACCATTCCATTTCACGCCTGTGGCACGATCTGCGGAATCATAGATGCTTTCGATGGTATCACCGTTGGGTTTCGTGACTTTGGTTTGGTTCGCATTGGCGTCGTATTCATAGCTGATTTTGCGCCCTAAGGCATCCGTGAATTGGGTGACTTTATTGTCGCTATCGTACGTATAACTATTTTGTTGTTCTTTACCGTCTGCAGTTACGAATTTTTCCGTGGTATTGCTGTTGTCATCGTACTTGTAGGCAACAGCTGTCCCATTTGCCAAGGTTGTTTTCGTTAATTGATTATCGACGTTATACTCGAGCTTCTTCGTATTGCCTTTTTCATCGGTTTCGGTGAGCTTATTGCCGTAAACATCATACGTGAAGGAGGTTTTACGATTTTCTTCGTCATACGAAGCGACCACATAATTCCCCGCGCTATCATACGTGTTCTCCGTCAACACTTCCCCGTCCATCACACGCATGTTGTCAAACCAGGCCTTCCCTGTATGCTTGCCACGGAATAGCGTCCAGATTTTCAATCGCGTAATCGGTTTATCGACGTTCACCGTCACCGCACTACGATTCCACTCATTCGTGCCGGTTGGGAATGGCGCGTAGAAAGATTTTGTCACACCATCATTTAAGACGGCCTCGGCCAAAATCGCGTAATCGTTTGATAACTTCTCGCCACCAGCTGTATTGACCACGTTTTCCGATTTCGACATCGCAGTCACCGTCACATTTTTCGCTGTCGTTTGGTTTAGTACGATTTCTTGTCCATACTTGCTGTCCACGTCCGTCACGGCTGTCCGCACAATGCGTGCTGAGGAGCTATCCGCAAAACCTTCCGTGTCGTCAATCGCCAGTTTGTCCGTACCTGCTGTGGAGCCGCGATACCAGCCTGTAGCTGCTAATTCACTACTCGCCGTTTCAAAACTACTGTTCAGGACAGGGTTAAAGGTTGCCGATGCTTCCCCTTTTTCCAATTGAAGATTATCAAACCACGCTGTTCCCGTTCCACCAGTATCTTTATTCTGCTCCACTTCTAGGAAAATGTAGGCTTTCGCTGTCGTTTTCGTTGTCTTAATCGTTAACTGGCGTTTTGTCCAAGGTCGATTGGCCTTCAAGTCGCTGTAACGGTTACTCTGCCATGCTTCTCCATCGGTGACACGCTTCCCTGTTGCATCCTGCAGCTCGACATTAAAGAACACATTCGTATCCTTCATATCGCTCGTTTTAATGAGTGCACTCAGTGTATACGTGCTATCTGGTTCCAACTCCACGATTTGTTTCCCAGCTGTAAACCCACGTCCTGTCGATTTCCCGGTAATCTTCAAGGAAGCTGCGCCACTCACGCCACCCGGTGCCGATGTCGTTTTATCGATTGCTACCGTCCCCGTCGCTGTTTGGTACACTTGCGAGAACCATTCCGTCGCTACTAAATCCTTCTCAAAACTTGGATTGGCTAAAATGTTCGTTCCCGTGCTTAGTTCTGCGGTTCCTTTGATGACATTTCCATATTTGTCGTATTGAGAAACCGTCGATGTCGCACCGCCTGATTGATTCGTTTCTGATACCGCATCGGCATCGTCATACGCGACCGTCGTGGTTTTATTCTCCGTATCCGTCATTGATGTCACATCGTTATTCTCATTATACGTGTAATTCTCCGTCCCATATGGATCGGTTACCGACGTCACATTCCCGTCTGCGTCATACGTATACGTCTCTTCTTGCCCTTTTGGACTCACTTCTTTGATCAGGTTATTCGCTTCATAGCTCGTCGTCGTGCTCAACTTCAAGCCATCCGCGTCTACCACCACTTTCTCAGGGTTTCCTGCCTGATTGTAGGTATACACGGTTTTCTTGCCTTTCGCGTTGATGAGCGTCGCTTCCCGCTTTTCAGGTGCATAGCTCAGCGTCGTCGCTTTACCAACGGGGTCCGTCACCTTCACCAGTTTCTTATCCATATAGTCATACGATGTTTTGTATGGTTTCTCTTCCGTATGCTTCGGATCATAAATCGCTGTCAACAAGCCATCTGTGTAGCCATAACGATACGCTTTTCCTCTCGGTGTCGTCGATGCCGTCAATTGTTTCGCGGCATCGTACGTAAAGGTCACCTCGCGATTTTCCGGTCCGGTAACTTTCGAAACCTGCGCACCGTTGTATGTCACGCTTACTTTCCGACCAGACGCATCCGTGATCCCAGTCAGTTTCCCACTGGTATAAGCATACGTCAACACATTGCCATTCGGATCCTTCTCCGTCAACAATTGTCCTGCCGTGTTAAACGCGACTTCCGATTTATCTTGCTCTACCATCAAATAGCCTGTCGCTGTTTTCGTCAGTTCGCTATACACGCCAGCTGGCGCTTCGTAACCCGTTCCTTTTTTCGTAAACAATTGCGTTTTATTATCCGATTCAAACAGCATCACATCACCGTTCGCCTGCTCTGCCACACGCGTTTCCAGTGAACTCGTCCAACCTTTACCAAACATCCCAACTTGCTCATTCTGGCTATTAAACGTTCGGCTAATGTTGATGCTTGGTCCGCGTCCTTCTAGTTCAAAATCTGTCTCGCTGAACAAGAAATTCCCGTTTGTCGCGTTGACTTCGCCGCCAATCACCGGAATGGATGTCCAATAATCCACCATGCCTTGTTGTAAACCAACGGTTGGAATCACTGGTGTATAGACATCCGACATCTTACTTTCCGCTTGTTGCCCTGTTTTCGTATACGACATGACACGGAACCAGTAATTTTTACGCTCGCCGTACACACCTTCTGAATTACGATACACTGGCGACGGATCTTGCGCTAACTCTGCCCCTTTTCCATCCGTATGCAACGTCCAACCACCAGCAGCAACCTCGGCTTGTGTTGGCCAAATGCCTTTATTTTGCGTCGTCCACGTTGTTTTATTCCCAACATCAAACCAAATATACTTCTTCCCATCAAAAAGCCCTACTTTGTAGCCTTCCGCGTTCGCATTCGGCAACCAATTCACCTGTACGTAACCCGTATTGCTTCCTGCCAAATTGGCATACGCTTTTCCGGTTGGTGGTGCCATGGTTTCTAGTGGCATGTAGACATCTGTTATATCGGACGTCGGGCTGTCCCCACCTGGGAATGTCGCTACAATCCGCACAATATATTTCAGCTGATTGCGCAATCCAAACGTACTACCATATTGGAATCCATTCTCATACAATTCCCGTGGATCATTCGCAAACTCCACACCTTTACCGTCTGTATGAAAATCGAATTCCCCTTCGTCCAATTCCGCCTGGGTCGGGAACATTTTCTTGCCCTTAGACGTCCAGGTTGTCACGTTTCCAACTGGGAACTGCTGATAATTGTACCCGTTTGAAATAATCACTTTATATCCTGTCGCGCCTGGTACCGCATTCCACGCTAAATCCATATAACCAGTACCCGTTCCTGGTCCATTCGACGTCGTCGTTACCGTCGCCTTCGCCGGTTTCGCATACGTATACGTCACTTCCAAATACGGCACGTTCGTCCCGCTTTCTGTCGCGGTGAACTTTTTCCAAAAACCTTGCGTGTTCGTCGTATGCAGCATGAAACCGTAGTTCACCCGCGTGCCCTGCGCCCATGCTTGCACCGTATCTTTCACGTTAAAACTCGCCCATTGATCACGCCCGACATTCGTTTCCGCTATATTCGTCGCTGTTGGCTTCGTATTCCACGTCACCCCAGCTGGCGTCCAAGCGCTCTTCACCTCATCTAGTTTCACCAAGTTCGGCGTGGCTGGGTAGTAATGCCAGGTGGCATACGCTTTAAACGTCGCCGATTCAATCGAAGCCTTCGCGAGCGACGACACATCCGGCTTGATATACGCATAATTAATCCCCGTCGTGCCATCATATTGACCAACCGACATCGTATATTCGCCTTGACCCGCATCCCACAACTTACTTCCGGAGTAGTTCGTCGTTGGATAAGCACTCGCGATATGCGCATCCGTCACCTTTTTCAGCTGCACACTCGGATCAATATACACAGGGTACACGCGGTCTTCCGCTTTCAACCAGTCCGCATCCGCCACCACACGCAGCGCATACACCGTACTCGTCAACTTCTCCAGCTCGAATTTCACTGCATCCGAATTCACCGCGATGCCCGATGTCTCATCCATTTTCGAGTCCGACATCACTGGCTTCGGCAATTCAAACACCACCGCGCCCTTGCGATTCGTAAAGCTGATCGAACCATCCTCCTGCAATTCCGGTACGAGCTTCGTATTCAATGTAAAATGATACGTGTTAAATCCATTATATGCCTTGACCACGATGTCTTCCTTCACAGACGTGTTAAAATGCAAATTCCGCAAATCTGTGTTCGGTAACACCTCTTTAAATCGCGCTTCATTGCCGTCGACGCTCGCTTCCACGTCCGTCACAGCTGTTTTTTCTTTTTCCCCTTCTGCCGAGTCAAAGCCAAACGTAATCGCTTCATTTCCCTCGCCAAACGTACTGTATTTCCCATTTTCCATCTTCGGCAAGAACTGCGCCTGAATCTCCGTCCGTTCCGCCTCAATGACATCCTCATCCGTTGTCACCAAGTCGTTGGAAACCCGCTCCCACTCGCCATCTTCCTTCACATTCACCGGTTCCGTAAAAATCTGTTTCGTGAAAGAACCATTCTGATTATCATAGACAATCTCATTCTCTGTGCGTTCGGCCACCACTTCCACCGGCTTTGCTTGCGCCGTTGTTTTTGGTGTTGGCACCACGTCTTCCTTTGCTTCCTCCGCGCGTGGTTCCAATGCTGGCAACGTCGAAACGACCAACGCAAAAACCAACCACACGAGCAACCCTTTTTTAAGCCATGTCTTCATGTAAAAACGCCTCCGCTTTTTGTATTTTTTCTTACCCTCTTTCTTCAGTGAACGCTTTCACTGAACTACTAAAATAACATAGCCAGTATTGGAAAACAATACTTTTTTGTTTTTTCTAATAAATTCTTTTTTTCTTGCATTTCTAAATAGAATGCTATTCCATCCCGCTATATCATGCATAAACGACTCCAAATGGCATCTCCACCTTTCTTTATCTCTTATTTATTATACGAATATATGTTCGCTTTGTAAATAGCAAAAGTCTCCCAAGTTTGAAAAGCTGAAACGGCCCGTTCAACTCCGAAAAAAACTGGAGCGGCCGCAGTAAAAAGCCGCTCTTGCTTTTTATGTAGGGCGTGAAGTTTTCGAGGAGTTGGCCGTTGAAGCTGGATCCGGAGACGCCAAACAAGATACAACACATGGATTACATGCTCGCTACGCTCTCATGCATATTATGGTTCTAATTCAGCACAAAACGCTTCATAAGCACCACAACAACCCACCATCTATCTTTTATCTCTTTTTACCTTTCTCGAAGCAATGAACATCCATATAGTGCAAAAAAACAATGCACCATAAACTCCCGAGTATATGAAGTCACCATTAACGATATATTCCATTGAAATACCTATCACACTACCTACAATAGCTGCTATTAAAACACTCCAAACAGGGTGCTCCTTATCAAATTTCTTCAATTTCTGATACAATATCTTCGCCTCCATTGTCTACTATCCATGTATTGCTCGCTCACTTCTTAAGAATCTCCAACAATCTTAACACAAAAATTCGCCCAAAAACCATTTCCGTCTTAAACGCTTGATTTTTAATCCTGAACGCTTAATTTACCCTTACAAATCTGAGTTTTTAGCGGTCTTGTATGAATGTTGTTCTTGGTTTAGCGTTCAACCATACTGAGGCTATTCTTGTTTGCTGGCTGCTCGTTTATTCACTGCTATTCCTGATTTGGCGCATAAGAGCCTTTTATGGATTACATGCTCGCTTCGCTCTCATGCATACTGAGACTCTAATTCAGCACAAGACGCTTCATAAGAGTCTCAGCAAAACATCATGTTTCACAAGTGAAACATGTTCCAACCGACTGAAACATCAACCCAAATCACCAAATTTTATTTACATTCCACTCGAAACCGTTTACATTTAATTTATACAGAAAGCCCGCAACAACGCTTTCTATCCAAGCTCGATAATTTTTCGGAGGTGCATTATGCAACACAAAACGTTGAAACCATTCCCAAAGGATTTTCTTTGGGGCTCAGCATCCGCGGCTTATCAGGTCGAAGGTGCTTGGGACACAGAGGGTAAAGGCCCGTCTGTCTGGGATGAGTTTGTTCGCATTCCTGGCAAAACTTTTAAAGGAACGAATGGCGATGTGGCGGTCGATCATTATCATCGCTTTAAAGAGGATGTTGCGTTGATGGCTGAGCAAGGCTTGAAGGCTTACCGGTTTTCGATTGCGTGGAGTCGTGTTTTCCCAAAAGGGCATGGCGAAGTGAATGAGGCTGGTCTCGCGTTTTATGACGCTCTTGTTGATGAACTGGTAGCGAACAACATTACGCCAATTATCACGCTTTACCATTGGGATATCCCGCAAGCGATTCAAGATGAGTACGGCGGCTGGGAATCGCGTCGCATTATCAAAGATTTCACGGATTACGCGGAGGTTTGCTTCAAGCGTTACGGCGATCGTGTCAAATACTGGGTAACGCTCAATGAACAGAATGTTTTTATCTCGCATGGCTACAAGTTGGCGCTACACCCGCCTGGCTTGACCGACGACAAACGGATGTTCCAAGCGAATCATATCGCCAATCTTTCCAATGCCTCTGCAATAGCAAAATTCCGTGAGCTAGGTATGGACGGCAAAATCGGCCCAAGTTTTGCATATGGACCGAATTATGCGATTGACGGCAAGCCTGAGAACGCGCTAGCAGCTGATAACAGCGAGGAATTCAATGCGCATCTTTGGATGGACGTCTACACTTGGGGCGAATATCCGATTGCGGTTTGGAATTGGCTCGAGGAGAACGGCTTCGCACCGGACTTAGAACCAGGCGACACCGAACTTCTCAAAAAAGGAAAGCCTGATTTCATGGGGGTCAATTATTATCGTACAATGACGAATGCGGCAAACCCGCTAGATGGCGTTGGCGTTGGTAAAATGAATACAACCGGTGAAAAAGGTTCCACACAAGAAAGTGGGCTTCCGGGCGTTTATCGTCATGTGAATAATCCTTATTTGGAGAAAACGAACTGGGATTGGGATATTGATCCTACAGGTCTGCGCGTTGGCCTTCGCCGTATTGCAAGTCGTTACCGTTTGCCGATACTTATTACGGAGAACGGGCTTGGCGAATATGATACATTAGAAGAAGGAAACGAAATCCATGATGAGTACCGCATCGACTACATTCGCGCTCATTCTATTGCGATTCAAGAAGCAATTACCGATGGCGTGGAAATGCTTGGTTACTGCACATGGTCGTTCACTGATTTACTAAGCTGGCTCAATGGCTATCAAAAACGTTACGGTTTCGTGTACGTAGATCGTGATGAAAATGATGAAAAAGAGTTAGCACGTTACAAAAAAGATAGTTTCTATTGGTATAAGAAAACGATTGAAGAAAATGGAGCAAATTTAATCAAAGAGTAAGGGAGTCAAGTTTGCGAAACGTATCTAAATGCGTTTTGTGAACTTGGTTTAATAGTTAATTAAAGAAAGCGTTAACAAGTTTGGGTCATGTGAGGCGTCGGGTTTGGCGCCTTCGGATCCAGCTTCAGAAGCCAGATCCTCGAAATTTTCGTGGCCTCCGTAAAAGTCAAAAGAGGACTTTCACTGCGCCACCCTATGTTGTGGCTCTTATGAGGCATCGCTTGCCGATTTAGAGCCTCAATATGCATGAGAACGCAGTGACCATGTAATCCATCGAGGCTAAACGGGCTTCTTCAGCTTTTCAAATTGGGAGGTATTCAAATGAGTTTAATGACAAAGTTCGAACATGGAATGGAGAAAGCGCTAGTACCGGTTGCCAACAAATTGAATTCACAGCGGCACATTGCTGCTATTCGTGATGCATTTATTTTAGTTTTTCCTTTAATCATGGCAGGGTCGATTATTCTTTTAATCAACTTCGCAGTGCTTAGTCCAGATGGTTTTATCGCTAAAATCCTATTCTTAGGTAAGATTTTCCCGAACCTCGCGGAAGCTCAAGCAATTTTTGCACCAGTTTTGCAAGGTTCTACCAATATTATGGCCATACTCATCACCTTTTTAGTCGCGCGGAATCTCGCTATCTTTTTCCAGCAAGATGATCTTTTGTGCGGCTTGACGGCGATTGGCTCGTTTTTCATTATCTACACACCGTATCTCGTTGTCGATAACCAAGCTTACATGACTACAAAATTCCTAGGAGCGCAAGGCCTGTTTGTAGCGCTGATCGTTGGTATTATTACTGGGGAAGTTTTCAGCCGTCTTGCACGTGCGCCGAGACTGACAATCAAAATGCCAGCTCAAGTGCCACCAGCAGTTTCTCGTTCTTTTAAAGTTCTGATTCCAGTTATTATCGTGATGATCTTGTTCTCTGTTTTGAACTACTTAATCACATTAATCGCTCCAGAAGGCTTACATGACCTTGTTTATAAAGTTATTCAATCGCCACTTAAAGACATGGGTACGAATATTTTCTCTGTCCTACTACTTGGCTTTATCTCTAACTTACTATGGGTGCTTGGGATTCATGGTCCTAACACAATCGCAGCAATCCGCGATACCATTTTCACAGAACCTAACTTGGCAAACTTGAACTATGTAGCAGAGCACGGTTCAGCATGGGGCGCGCCTTACCCAACAACTTGGGCAGGTTTAAATGACGCTTTTGCAAACTATGGTGGTTCTGGAATGACGCTCGGCCTTCTAATCGCAATTTTCTTTGCTTCTAAACGTGCCGATCACCGTGATATCGCGAAACTCTCGATTGCGCCTGGTTTGTTCAACATTAACGAACCCGTTATTTTCGGTCTTCCAATCGTGCTAAATCCGATCATGGTTATTCCGTTCATCTTTGTTCCAGCAATCAACACGCTTATCGGATACTTCTTTATTCACTTCAAAATCATTCCGCCAATCGCATATCAAGTGCCTTGGACAACACCAGGTCCACTGATTCCGTTCCTTGGTACTGGTGGGAACTGGATAGCGCTACTTGTCGGACTACTCTGTTTGGCTGTCGCGACTATCTGCTACTTACCATTCGTACTCGTATCCAATAAAGTAGCCGCAAGTGACGCACAAATGGATGCAAACGCAACTGAATCAGCAATAGCAACTGAAAAATAGGAGTTGAAAAAATTGAAAACCATTGCAGCTTTTGATATCGGCGGAACAACCTTGAAAATGGGACTTGTTTCGAGTGAGGGCGATATTCTTCAACACGAAAAAATGACAATCCCTAATTTTGATGGTGAACTGATATTAGCAGGGATTTCAGAGTATACGAAAAAACACGATGTGGCAGGCGTTGCAATCAGCGCGCCTGGCTACATCAATCCAAAAACAGGTTTTATCACGATGGGCGGCGCGATTCGAGCTTTCGATAACTTTCCCCTTCGCGAATACTTAGAAGAAAAAACAGGTCTTCCCGTGACCGTTGAAAACGATGCTAATTGTGTTGCCCTATGCGAAAAATGGGTTGGTGGCGCGCAGGACTTAGAGAATTTTCTATGTATGACAATCGGAACAGGCATCGGTGGCGGCATTTTTATCGATGGCAAACTGTATAGCGGTTCTCGGTTCCGTGCTGGCGAATTTGGCTATCTATTTAGCGATCGACCTGGCAGTTACGAACCTGGAAAATATACCATGAATCAAACGACAACCATGCTCGTTTTGCGTCGCCAATACGCCGCGCACACAGGTAAAGCACTAAACGAAGTCACAGGTGAAGAAATTTTTGCAGCCTACGACAATAATGACCCCGTTGCAAAAAAATTGATTCACGACTTCTACAACGGCCTTTGCACGGGTCTATACAACCTGATTTACTGCTTCGATCCGAGCCATATCTTCATTGGAGGCGGCATCACAGACCGACCAACTTTCCTAACTGAGCTAAAACAACACATGGCTTTCTTCGGTCTACGTGACACTGAACTCGAAATCGTCGTTCACAAAAATCAAGCCGGCATACTCGGTGCAGTGTATCATCATTTGTTGTTGACGGGGATCTAAATACAGCAAATTGCATTAAATTCACATGCATGGTATAATATCAGTGAAAATATAATTACCACGTGAACACCCAAATACCCTAGCTGTTGGAGCAGCTAGGGTATTTTTGTATGGGGTTAGAATTCTTGTCGTCTACTTCCTATCGCTTCGACCTTCTAACATGTGCTTGAAGTACACAACAACGCATCCAACCACGATAGGAGCGATAACACTAGAAAATATAATCACCACGCGATACACCTTCCTTCAACGAAAACGTTCGCCAAGGGTAGACGACAATTTCAGTATAACGGGTTTGGGACATAACCCAAATAAATCGGCGACAAGCGCTCGCATTCAGGGGATTTGGCGGACTTCCGGTTCTCATGTACAAGTCGTACACTCCGCTTCCGGCTTCCACCAAATCCCCTGAATACAAACGCTTTCGCTCAATTTGTGTTAAGCAAGATTCACATCCTACTCGAAAAAAAGGATTTGTGATAGCTTGCTTATTTTGCATGAAAATGAGTTTGTCCCGGCCTCATCAAAATTATCGCAAAAAAAGAAACAGACTTCCAAATCTGCCCCTTCTATTTTATATTTGGTGACGATTATATGTCTTCTTCGCCATCGCCTCCAACAAAAACAAAACTGGAATCTGTGTCGTAATATTCGTCTCATGAATCATTTCCTGCGTCACAAAATACGGAATATTCACATCCGACAACCCCGCCAATGTATTTTTGCTAGAATTCGTAATACTAATAATCCTGCTCCCGTACTGCTTCATATTCTGTGCCTGCAATATAACCTGTGGCGTCTCACCTGAAACCGACAAAATCACCATCACCGCATTATCGAATTGTTGCGCCGCATTCGGATAAAAGGGATCCTTAATATAAAACGTTCGCTTCTGCAAATTTGAGAAAAAACGCGAGCCATATTCTGCGAGAATTCCTGATGTCCCAATCCCCACAAATACAACCAATTGCGCATCGTCAATTATATCCACGGCTTTATCTAAACTTACATCGTAATCCCGACGCATTGTCCGCTCGAAAAACTCCTCCAAAACTTCAATCGTATCCGCCGTCTTCGTCTTTATTCTCTCTTTTGACGCCTGCTTCAACTGCACCTTAAACTCCGAAAACCCTTCATAGCCCAGCTTCCTCGTAAAACGAACAATCGAAGCCGCTGAGACATGCGTTTCATCCGCCAACTCACGAACCCGCATGTACATCACTTTATCTTGATTATCCATTATGTATCTGTATAAATGCAACTCAGTCTCAGTAAACTTACTAACGATTTCATAAGGAAACATTCATTACTCACCCTTTCAATTAAAGGTTTTACGATTTCATTATGTCACATTCCAAAATGAAAAGCTAGCTGTTATTTCCCGGGAAATACATCATCATTCCCTATAATATTCCCCGCAACTCCATCGTATCGACTAATTTTCCATAATAATTATTCTCCTCCAATGTAAACTGACGCATCCTGAGCACCTCATTCACAACCTCAATCCCATCATCTCGCAATTTAAATCCCTCCACACGAAGCCCATCCGATTCTCCTTTGAAAAACGACTGAAACTCCTGCAAATTCGCCGTTACCATTCCGCCAACCTCTTCCTCCTGCAATCTGAAATCCGCCAAATTTCCAGCAAACCGATACAAAAACACATGACAAAACTCTCGATCCACAAATCCTGGCGAAACATAACTAGTATCAATCACACCAAGCGATACCAACACATCAAAAGCCACATCAACACCAAGCTCCTCCTTCACCTCACGAATCCCATCCAAAACCGTTTCATCCTCCATCAAATGCCCAGCCGCCGTAATATCATAAAGCCCAGCAAAATCCTTCTTCTGTTCACTTCGATACTGAATATAAATCCTCGTCAAATCCTCTGAAACAAACCAACAATGAAACGTCTCATGCCATAAACCCTTATGATGCACATCATCTCGGCTCGCCGTACCAATTTGCTGATGCTCCACGTTAAATATCTTCAATTTTTCTACCATCATAATTCATCTCCTCATGTTTGCCTTCCGTAATGGATTAACCGTTCGCTTTGCTCACGCTTATATTGGGGTTGTAACTCATTTCATTTCGAACAACCCAACAACAAAAGATGCTGCTCCTATTCAAGAAACAGCATCAACATCATTTATAAATTCGGAATATTTTTCTTCTTCTTCAAGTAGAAACGTAATGCCAGTAGCGCTGCCCCAACAATTACAGTCGGATACGGCTCTAGAGCTATGTTCCATTTCGCTGGAACAATCACTTGCACAACCGTCATAATCGTCATCCACACAAGAATAACAATCATCGCAATTAACAGATACTTCCACGTTCCACCTTTTTCACCTTGACGCATAGCACCTGCATATTTACGCAATACCATCATCGCTCCACCACCGACAAGGAAGGTCACGAATAGCACGGCCAAACCTAGCGTCTGTCCTTGGAAGATTGCGCTCACACCACTGATCAACATCATCGCCCCAAGTACAAGCAAACCGCCATCCAGTGCAATCCACCATTTCCCAGCAACTTCACCCACTGGCGCTGCTTTTACAGTCAAAGCTTTCACATATTCTGTCGGCGTCACATCGAATAATTTCCGCGCTGTCACACCTTGTTTTTGATTCTCAAGTACTTTCTCTGTCATTTCATAGATCAAATTCGCCTGTTGCTCCTCGCCATATTGCTCCAAATCACGAAGATGCTTCTCCACTTCTTGGATATATTGCAAGTTACGCTTCGTCAAATTCGCCTTCATCTCGCCAATCTCAGGCTTCACTGTTTCTGCTTCTGTTGTCACCAATAAAATCCTCCCTCAAACATACTACCTCTATTATAACCCAATATACTTCCCAGTAGAAATATATTTATAAAAATTACAAACGTTTCCCGTAAAAAGAACGAGCTCCAGCTAATATAGAAACAATCAAACTCACACTAAAAATCAGCCAAAATACAACCAAACCAGCGATCCCAGACAAGTCCACAAATTCTTGAATCATATTCGCGACGAACATCCCAACCAATGTCGCAAACACAAGAAGTCCCCAAACTCGCATTCCTGGAAACACAAATAATTTTCCATTCGTCTCCAATGATTCCCGTTCCGCAACTACACTCGCAAAAACAAGAAGCCCAGCCAACAATCCAATTTGTAAAAATAATGGTCCATAAGCCGGTCGAATAAATCCAAGCGGCTCCAAAGCTCGGAAATAATCACCCCAATACGTTAGATCAAGCGATGCATCTTTATTTATAAAGCTGATAATATGAGCTACAAACGCTAAAATCGTGCTCGGCAACAATACCAAACCCGCAGTCGCTAAAATTCCACCCAACGGCGAACCAATCACGTACCCCACAACAATTGGAAGTAAAAACAACAACAAATACGCCAACCAACTTCCCAAAACGTCCATTATCAATTTTTGCTGATGAAAATCAATGAATTCTGTCGGAACCTGCGAAGAAAAATACCACAACCCCAGCCCCAAACTAACAAAATAACTCACCGTAATCACCGCAAAACCAAGCATTACCTTCACACCAAGAATCGCTCTTTTAGAATAAGGCATCACCGCCGTAAAATGATTGCCACGCGTATAACGCTCCAAAATAACTGAACAAATGCCCATAATCACTGCCAGAACCAGCGTCATCGTAAATGGCATGCTCACCGTAAAGCTAAAGAAAAAATATGTATATTGATTTACGCTTTCCGACAAATTCGTCTCATACGCCAAATAACGCACCGTTAAATCATCTTGAATCTCCTGCTTCGTCATCGCAAAATCCGGATCTCCCTCCTGCTCCAATTGAAAAGCCTCCGATTTATAATGCGCCTGACTCTTATTCCAAGTATTTGCCTCATTCACCAATCCAACGAAAAAAGCTAACAAAAACACTAGAAAAACTAGCGGAACGACCCATCTGATTCCCCGCCACTCCTTATACCACAACCCTTTTTGCCACATAAAATCGCCCCTATCTCCGAACCCACGTATTTCTGTAAAGCACCATATAACAAATCACTAAGCACCCAATAAATGATCCCGCCAATATAATGAGAAAAGTCGTCATCGAAGGCAGCTCCATCTGTCCATCACTAAACCAAAAATTAGCAACTAAAATAGCTCCACCAAACGAAACCAAAACCGCACAAGGAATACGTAAATACGAAAACGCCAAAACCTTTCCATTATTCTCAATCGAATATCGCTTATAGAACAATACCGAACCCATCCCAAACAAAACAAGTAAAACCAGTTGCAAAATAAACGGGCCATATTCAAACTCACTATTTCCAAAAATAACAAACACATTGGCATATGATGTCCAATTCGCAAACTTATCCGAGCTAGTATCTGGATACAATAACTGCATTAAAATAAACCACACAGTGTAAATATACCTTGGCATAACCGTGATAACCAATAGCGTAATAACAGTCGCCAATAACTCACCCATAATCGTTCCAACGAAAATAGCCAGCACAAAAAGCAACAAAAATGTACCTAAATTTCCAAGTAAACCCACATATACCTTTTGCATATCTAAATCAATAAAATCGCTAGGTATTACCAAAAACAAATGCCTCAGTCCCAGCCACAAACTGATCCCATAAGCCACTGTAATGGATAGGCATCCCAACAACAGCTTCACGCCAATCATACTACTGCGCTTAAACGGTGCCACCAGTGAAAAATGATCCTTCCTCGTATAACGCTCCCAGCTAACCATCGCCAGACCCAAAATCACGACCAAAATACTAAGCGCAAAATAAGATCTTGACATCGTATAATGCGTTGAAAATTTGTCACCAGGGAATCCGGTTGTAAAATAACTCAATGTTAAACTAGCTTTCACTTGCTCTGGCGTCATTTTACTGTCACCATCCGCCATCTGCTGCTGTTCTTGAAATCCATCTGACTGAAAATAATCATATTGCATCTGCCAATCCTTAGTATCCGAGTAGAGCCCACCAGTTTGTGCGTAAAGAAAACCTAACACTAAAATTATCACAATCCACCAAACACTGCGCGATTCTTTCATCCACAAACGCTTACTAAACAATGCTCCTCACCCCTCAAATCTCGTAGTAGTCCACCTTATCATCCGCCAGCCTGATTGTGAAAACATCCTCCATCGTAATCGCCATTTCCTGATACAAAATCGGCTCCACAAGTTTTAGTCTACTAACGAACTCATCCGTATTTTCAGTTACCAGCAATGTATAAATTCGTCCATTCCGTTGCAAAAGCTCAGATTCCTCTTTTACAAACGCAGGCACGTGCTTTGACTTAAATGCTACTTGAATCTTAAGCGCGGTATCACGTAACGCCTCCAAATAATAATCCAGCTCAAGCGATATTCCTTTTAAAACCAACACCCGATCCGCCACCATTTCTAGCTCATCCAAGCGATGCGAGGCAATCAACACACTCGTTTTCCGATCCGCAACCGTCTCCAAAATAAACTGCAGCAACTGCTTCTTAACAATTACATCCAAGCCGTCCAGCGGTTCATCCAGCAATAAATAGCGCACATCTAAAGAAAATGCCAGTATCATAAAAAAGAGTGCTTTACGTCCCTTTGAAAGCGACATCACTTTCGCTTTTTTTGGCAATTCAAAACGCTCCATTAACGTATCAAAAAATTCTTCATCAAACGTCGCATATACATTTTTATAGATTTTTACGACCGCTTTTACGCTATACGTATTAAAATAATTCATGTTATCTTCCAAAAAGAAAATATTCTTCTTCAAAGCCGGATTTTTACGTAAATCTTGTCCGTCCAGCATCACTTGACCAGCGTCCGCCAAGTACATACCCGCGATGATTGAAAACAGCGTCGTTTTCCCCACGCCATTGCGCCCAATCAAAGCCGTAATTTCACCTGCTTTCAGCTCAAAAGAAATATTCTCTAGCACCAAATTACCCTCAATTCGTTTCGTGATTCTATCAATAATCATCTACTCTAGCCCTCCAATCTCGTATAGCACTCTCCAATCAAATCCTGTAATTCCTGCTCCTCAATTCGCAAATAGTTCGCTTCCAAAACCAATTCCTCTAAATTTCGTTTAAACAAAGCAAGCGCCTCTTCATTTGGGTTATTGTCATTAACAAACGCTACATACGAACCTTTTCCAAGCTTGGTCTCGATAACTCCCAACCGCTCTAATTCCTTGTACGCCTTTCCCACTGTATTTGGATTCACTAAGATATGTGCCGACATTTCACGGACACTCATCAACTTGTCACCTGGTTGCAAGACCCCGCTGATGCAATAACCTCTAATTAGGGCCACAATCTGCTCATAAATCGGAACATGACTTTGAGAATTTAACGTATACATCTCAATCACTCTCCTCATGTGTACTATTGTAACTAGGACACTTCGAAAAGTAAAGTTTTTAATGACAAATGTTTCAAATATATTTCGACAACGTAATATTAGTAATCTAAAACCATTTTCTATACTATTGACATTAATTATTGTAAGATAAAGCTATTGAACAAAATGGACTACAAGAAGGTGAAATCGTGTTATATAAAAATGACAATTTGTTTCCAATACTAGAACAACACGCCGATTTAAAAAAGAGGCTTTTTAGTGGAAACTTTGGACTTGAAAAAGAAAATGTGCGAGTAGATGAAAACGGAAATTTATCACTTACACCACACCCCGCAATTTTTGGGCTAAAAGAGGAAAATCCCTATATTAAAACCGATTTTTCTGAGAGCCAAATTGAAATGATTACACCCGTGAGTGACTCTGTAGATGCGGTCTATACATCCTTAGAAAATCTTCAAAACATCGTATCAGATAGAGTTCGCGATGAATATCTATGGCCAAGTAGTAACCCACCAATCCTTCCAGCAGAACAAGATATCCCAATAGCAGTTTACCAAGATCCGAATTCAGCGAGCAGACTCTATCGTGAGCATCTAGCCCGTGAATACGGCAAAAAAGTTCAACTCCTCTCTGGCATTCACTATAATTTCTCGTTCTCTGACGATTTTTTAGAACGATTACACATAAGTATGGGTGGCGAAAAAACATTACAAGATTTCAAAAATCAGATTTACCTTAAAGTCGCTAAATATTTTATGCAAAATCGTTGGTTCCTACTTTACTTAACGGGGGCAAGCCCAGTCTACCTACCAAATTTTCTGAATAAAACTCCCGACAATGAAGTTTCACGTGAAACATCTGACCTTGCGCTTCAAAATGGCATTTCCTTGCGCAATAGTCACGCCGGGTATAAAAATAAATGCTCTCTTCATGTCGATTATGATAGCTTTGATGGCTATATCGCAAGCATCGAATCATGGATTGAGCAAGGTAAGATTGACAGTATGCGTGAACTTTACAATCCAATTCGGCTAAAGAATTCGAATACTGATCAATCGCTGGCAGGCCTTGCTGAAGCTGGCGTCGAATACATCGAAATTCGATCTTTGGATTTAAATCCATTTGACCCGAATGGCATCACCAAAGAAATGTTGCATTTTACTCACCTATTACTAGTAAGCGGCCTGTTAACCGAGAGTACTGCATTTAATCAAACGCAGCAAGAACAGTCTGACATAAATGAAGAACGAATCGCAAGTAATGGTTTAAGCAAGCCAGACATATATGTGAACGGATCAGAAATCCCCTTCGATCAAGCAGTTGAAAAACTTCTAACCGAAATGGAATATGTCGCAAAACTAGCTGATACAGTCGATTATTCGAGTATCATCGAAGTACAACGCGACATAAGCAAAAATCCTGAGAAAACAATCGCATCACAAATCGTAACGACAAGCGATTCATTCGTGTCCTTCAACCTTGAAAAAGCTAAAACCTATCTAGAACAAAGTATGCAGAACGCTTACAAACTAATAGGCTATGAAGATATGGAACTCTCAACCCAAATCGTTTTAAAATCAGCGGTAACAAAAGGTTTATCCATTGAACTCCTAGATCGTGAAGAAAATTTCATTCGTCTCGAAAAAGGTGGTCAAGTCGAATATATCAAACAAGCGACTAAAACCGCGCGCGATAGCTATATCAGTGCACTCATAATGGAAAATAAGGTGGTCACAAAACAAATTTTAGCAGAGCATAACATCGAAGTCCCACATGGTCAGAATTTTTCAAATATAAGTGATGCACGCGACAGCTTCGAATTATTCGCTGACAAGCCAATCGTTGTGAAGCCAAAATCAACTAATTTTGGTATCGGAATAAGTATTTTCAAAGACGGATTCACTCAAAAAAACTATGAAGAAGCTCTAAAAATTGCTTTTAGCTATGATTCATCTGTTATCATCGAGACCTATATACCTGGTGACGAATATCGTTTCCTAGTAATTGATGGCAAAATTGCTGGTATCCTAAAACGCGTTCCAGCTAACATCACTGGTGACGGCATTCGTACTATTTCCGAACTCATCGACGAAAAAAACTTAGATCCATTGCGTGGCACCGATCATCTAAAACCTTTAGAAATAATCCAAAAAGGCCCAGAAGAAACACTCATGCTCTCCATGCAAGGATTTAGCATGTCCGATGTCCCGGAAAACGGCCAAATCGTATATCTACGCGAAAACTCGAATATCAGTACTGGCGGTGATAGCATTGATGTGACAAATTTAATTCACCCCTACTACCAAGAGTTAGCGATTGAATGCGCTAAAGCTGTTGATGCTAATTTATGCGGTGTCGATATCATTGTTTCACGTGAAACAATCCCTAACGGCCCCTATGCTGTGATTGAGCTCAATTTCAACCCGGCAATCCAGATTCATTCTTTCCCCTACCAAGGAGAAAATAGACGAATTGGTGATATCATTTTAGATTTTCTTTTTAAAGATCAATTATAATACATGAACACCCCACATTCCTCTAAATGTGGGGTGTTTTTTCCACTTGTCGCAACTGGTTTTTATAAAGGTTATACTTCACAAATAACAATTCTGCAACAACATATAAACTCGCTGTTGCTTCAAAAGAATGTGTACTTTGATTATCAAAATGAATCTCCGTTGTTGAGATATAAATATTTTCCACACTCAACCTCGCAAGCGTACTATTCTTCATTTTTGAAATCGAAATCACCGGTACACCCATTAATTTCAGCTCCATCGCTGTTGAAACAATCGATTTGGACTCACCGTTAAGCGATATTAATATAACCAAATCATCCGGTTTCACAATTTTAAAAAATTCCTTATTAATTGTAATCGAATCAACATCATATAAACAATCACCACCATGCAGAAAAAGCCGTTTTAAATGCTTTGCCACTGCCATCTGAAAATCTCCTGACCCAAAAACAAAAACCCGATTTGCCCCATAGATTAGTCGACAAATCGGCTGGAAATCCTTCTTCGTTACTTCATGAATCACATCTACATAACCATCACTAATAACCTCTGTCACCTCATCCGCCATGTTTACGCTATATTCTAAATCCCATTTCAAATGCACCTTTAACTCACTATACCCTTCCAAAGAAATCTTTTTAGCGAAACGAAGAATAGTCGTTCGAGAAACGTTGCATAGTTTAGCCATCTCATTGATGCTCATACTACTACAATCTTTTTTGTGCGCCTGAATATACTTCCAAATGTGCAGGTCATTTTGATTTAACAGTTCATAATTTTTATTGACAAGTTCCTCTAATTTCATTGCGCTCATTCCTCACTTCATCTTTATGTCAGCGTTTTCATATATATTGTATCATTAAAAACTTACACGCGCGACAAGGTTGTGAAATGTCACAGCTTTTGTGAAAGGTTCCTGTTCTTGTAATTAGGAGATAAAACACCTGCAGGGATTGTAATGTGCACAACTAGTGGCTAGAATAAAGCACATAGACGTCTTAAAAGTAAAAAAGGAGGTTTTCAAAAGATATGATGAAAAAGATTCAACGTTTTGGTGGCGCAATGCTAGCTCCAGCCCTTCTATTTTCTTTTGCAGGTATTGTGGTTGGTTTCTCAATCTTATTTATGAATCCTGATATTATGGGAGGACTTGCGAATCCAAACGGTCTCTGGTTTAAAATTTGGAATGTCATCGCCGAGGGGGCTTGGGCAGTATTTAGACAAATTCCACTACTATTCGTTATCGGCTTACCGATTGGTCTTGCAAAATCGCAAAGTGGCCGCGCGTGTTTAGAGGCTCTAGTTACTTATGTCACTTTTAACTATTTCCTATCTGCCATCTTGACCACATGGAGCTCATTTTTCGGTGTAGATATGACACAAGAAGTTGGTGGCACAAGTGGTCTTGCTAACATTGCAGGCATCAAAACACTTGATACCGGTATGGTGGGTGCACTGATTATTTCTGGAATCGTTGTTTTTCTACACAATCGTTATTTCGATACAGAATTGCCTGAGGTATTGGGGGTTTTCCGTGGCACATCTTTTATCGTTATTTTAGGATTCCTAGTTATGTTACCGGTTGCATTCCTATTCGCTTTCATCTGGCCACATTTCCAGTCAGTGATGCTCGACATGCAAAAATTCTTTATCTCATCTGGCGTATTTGGCGTTTGGATTTACTCCTTCTTGGAAAAAATCCTGATTCCGACCGGCTTGCACCACTTCATTTATTCTCCGTTTGCCTACGATAACGCAGTCGTTCCAGGCGGTATGGCTGCTTACTGGGCAACACACTTAGGAGAATTCCAAACAACTGAACAAACGCTAAAAGAAATGTACCCTGCTGGCGGTTTCGCGCTATCTGGTATGTCAAAAGTATTCGGTTCTATCGGAATTACACTCGCCTTCTACAAAACTGCAAGACCTGAAAAACGTAAAGCTGTACTTGGACTAATGATTCCAGTTGCAGCAACGGCCGTTTTCGCAGGGATTACCGAACCGCTAGAGTTTACATTCCTATTTTTTGCACCAATTTTGTTCGTTATTCATGCTCTACTCGCTGCAACAATTTCAACAGTAGCCTATGCATTTGGCGTAGTTGGTGATTTTGGTGGTGGCCTCATTAACTGGTTTGCAATCAACTGGTTGCCACTTTGGAAGTACCATTGGCCGACCTATCTCACACAAATCGTTATTGGAATCGTATTCGTTTTCATTTGGTACTTCATTTTTAGTTTCCTTATCAAGAAAATGGATCTAAAAACGCCTGGTAGAGAGGCCGATAGCGATGAAATGAAACTTTATAGCAAATCCGATTACAAAGAGAAAAAGTCCGGAAAAGGTAATGCTAACGCGGATAAAGCGGCAAGTTTCCTGACCTATCTTGGAGGAAAAGATAACATTGTTGACGTCACAAACTGCGCGACAAGATTAAGGCTAACTGTAACAGACCCTGAACTCGTCGCCTCTGATGCCTTATTCAGACAAGTTGGCGCACAAGGACTCGTAAAAAATGGCGGCGCAATCCAAATCATCGTCGGTCTATCCGTCCCATCTTTACGTGATGAATTTGAAAAACTATTATAAGAAGAGGAGTTTTTAAAAATGAAAAAAAGTTCTGTATTAATCGCTGGTGGAGGAAGTACTTATACTGCCGGAATCGTTGTAATGCTATTAGAATCGGTCAAGGAATTCCCAGTACGTAAAATCAAATTGTATGATAATGATGAAGAACGCCAACGTAAAGTAGCTGAAGCCTGCGCTATTATTGTGAACGAATATGATTCAGAAATTGAGTTTTCCTACTCTACAGATCCAGAAGAATCCTTCACAGATGTAGATTTTGTGATGGCACAACTACGCGTTGGAAAATATGCCATGCGCGAACAGGATGAAAAAATCCCATTCAAACACGGCGTTGTAGGACAAGAAACCTGTGGACCAGGAGGAATCGCATACGGCTTACGCTCCATTGGCCCGATTATCGATTTAGTAGACTACATGGAAAAATACTCCCCTGACGCTTGGCTTTTAAACTACTCAAATCCTGCCGCCATTGTTGCAGAAGGAACACGTCGCTTGAGACCAAATTCAAAAATCATCAACATTTGCGACATGCCTATCTGCTTGGAGGATATCATGGCTCGCGCAATCGGCTTGCAAAACCGCAAAGCCATGGAAGTTCGCTACTTTGGCTTGAATCATTTTGGCTGGTGGACAAGCATTAAAGATCACGAGGGCAATGACCTCATGGAGAAAATCAAAGCGCACGTCAGCAAACAAGGTTACACAGAAAATACGCCTGCTGGTCAACATAAAGAAGCAAGCTGGCTAGACGCTATGCGCGCAGGGAAAGAATTACTTGAGATTGAACCGCAGTTTCTTTCCAACACGTACTTGAAATATTATTTAATGGCCGATGAGACGGTTGCTCACGCCAATAAAGAATACACGAGGGCAAATGAAATCATCGACGGTCGTGAAAAAGAAGTTTTTGCTGAATGCGCTCGAATTGTCGAAGCAAAAACAGCCAAAGGTACCACACTTCATTCAAACGAACACGCGTCATTCATCGTCGACTTGGCTAAAGCGCTCACTTTTAACACCAAAGAAAGAATGTTACTAATCACAGAAAACAACGGTGCCATAAGCAATTTCAGTGATGATGCAATGGTTGAAGTACCATGTATCGTAGGAAAAGACGGGTATGAGCCACTAACAATGGGTAAAATCCCAACGTTCCAAAAAGGCTTAATGGAACAGCAAATTGCCTCTGAAAAACTAGCAATTGAAGGCTGGATTGAAGGCTCCTATCAAAAAGTTTGGCAATCCTTAACAATGAGTAAAACCGTTCCGAGCGCAAAGGTAGCCAAAGACATTCTAGACGACTTTATTGAAGTAAACAAAGAATTCTGGCCTGAACTAAAATAAAAAACGTCCCATCGGCGTATTTTGCATCACCAAAATACGCCGATAAATGGATGTGAAAGGATGTGCCGTCATGAAAACCATCGTTTTATCCAAATTCCAAACCTTGAGAAGTCAAATAACTTCAACAAAAATTTTACACGTGACAGAAATCTTATTTATTATTTTCCCGTTGCTATTCCTAGGTTTATTAGGACTTATCTCTTGGCATAGCGGTGCTGACATCATGGAACCAGTTCGTCTAAATCCTGTTTATTCGTTGTATTTCATCTTATTTTTAAGCTTCTTTTTCTGCGCATTTATCGTCAAATATATGAAGAAATCAGTAGCTATAAAAAAGAACAAAGACATCCTAAAAATTACTGCTCTAGCCTTGATATTAACGCAATTGTTCTCAATGAATCTAATTTGCGGTTGGCTATTGCTCTGGTTTGTAAAAAAAGAATACGGTATGGACGTTTTCCGAATTAGCTGGCAAGACCTAAAAAAAGCACCACAAAAATGGATACTCCTATTTAGCGGTTACACCCTGCTTGTCTCATTTTTCGTATGTGTCATCCGATTTAGCTTATAAACTACATAGGAAGAAGGAATTATAATGTTTTCATTCAAAAAAAAGAAACAAAAAACAACGGTCTTATTGTCTCCTGTAACTGGGAAATGCATTTCACTAGAAGAGGTTCCCGATGAGGTTTTCTCCACTAAAATGATGGGAGATGGCATCGCATTTGACTTAGAGGAAGGCACAATTTTTGCGCCAGCTGATGGAAAAATAACCTTCATCGCCGAAACAAAACACGCGATTGGTATGACCCTCGTTTCAGGGTTGGAAATTTTGATTCACGTAGGGCTTGATACGGTTAAACTGGATGGAAAAGGATTCAATGTATTTGTTGAAATTGGCCAAGAAATGAAGGCTGGGGCAGAGCTACTGGAAGTCGATATTCCCTTAATGGTAGCGCATCATTTACAACTAATCACACCATTAATTGTGATGTCAAGCAACGCTGTAACACCAATAGCTCTTGAACAAAAAGTGACAGGTGGTAAAACGGCTGTTTTAACTTTATAACTTAACAAGAATGGAGATTTTCTCTGTGAATCAAGAAAGAGAACGAAGACTTTTCAGTTGGCTTTATGTATGCATGTATATGGCCTTTTCCTTTGGTTTAACACAATTTACACCGTTTTTATCAAAGATTGGCTATGATGAGATGGAACGAGGTATTTTATTATCTTCCTATGCCTTAATAACTATTTTTTTACAGATGTTTATTGGTTTTTTCGCGGACAAATACCAGACGATTAAGCGGTTCATTATCGTACTGATGATTATCTATTTGCTCACCACATGTCTATTCTACTTGACCGAATCGAAGCTGTTTTTCCTGCATTTACTCCTGTTAGCAATAAGTGGCGGCCTCATTAACACCTGCACTGGGCTGAGCGACACATGGATTTTAAAAAGCAGCCCCTACTTACGAAATAATTTCCCATTTATAAAAGCATTTGGCTCCATCGGCTGGGCTTGCGGCAGTATTTTACTATCGTTTTTAATTGCAAAAGCAGGCTATACGGGCTTGAGTTTTGGAATTTTTATATTATCAATGTTTAGTTTAGTACTAATTTCTTTCCTGACTGACGTTGGTAAATCTGCACAACATAGTACAAAAGTGACGCTGGCTGATTTTAGGGAAGTTATTTTCAATAAGGATTACCGTTTGTTGGTTTTTATCTTATTTTTACTTTATAGCGTAGTCATTGCGAATAATATTACGGTCGTTGATAAGATGCTTCAACTAGGCGCATCAGATTTACAAATTGGTTATAAATGGTCGATTCAATCATTACTTGAGATACCATCCTATTTATTCGGAGCGGCTTTCTTGCGCAAATATAGTAATTTCACCTTGTTAATGATCTGTGCGGTAACACTGACGACGCAGTTTATCGGTTTTTCACTAACGGAGAATGTCTGGGTTATTATTGGGCTAAGCGGATTGCAATTTCTCACAACGCCGATTATTATGATTGCATCAAAACAACTGATTTTCCATATGACCACAGAACGAATGCAATCTACGAGCCAATTATTCGCGCTAAGTATTTTCACGGGCCTATCTTCCCTCCTCATTCCAATTGTAGCCGGCTCGCTTATAAAGTACTTAAATGTAAATCTGACATTACTATTATTAGCAGCATTACCAATCATCGCATTCGGATGCATCAGCTTCCTAAAAAAACGAGTCATGATACACATATAAAAAAATCGCCTAACCAGACTCTGGCAAAGCGATTTTTTTCACTATACAATATAACAAAGGCGAGTATCGGAACTGAGCGTCTGTCAGCCCACCGAAAGATTAAACGTTGAATAGGAAATGAACTACATCTCCATCTTTCATTACATATTCCTTACCTTCTGAACGCAATCTCCCAGCTACTTTTGCAGCTTGCTCGGAGCCGTGTTCTAGTAAATCATCATATGAAACCACCTCAGCACGGATAAATCCACGTTCGAAATCGGTGTGAATTACGCCGGCACATGCTGGAGCTTTCATACCATTGCGGAATGTCCAAGCACGGACTTCTTGAACACCTGCCGTAAAGTAAGTAGACAAGCCAAGTAACGTATACGCTGCACGAATCAATTGATCCAAACCAGACTCTTCAATCCCTAGTGCTTCTAAAAATTCAGCTTTATCTTCCTCGTCAAGCTCAGCAATCTCTTCCTCTGCACGCGCACAGATAACAATAACCTCTGAACCCTCACCAGCAGCTAATTCACGTACTTGTTGCACGTACTTATTATTATCCGGGTCGCCAACTTCATCCTCTGAAACATTGGCGACATACAATACCGGTTTACGAGTCAATAAAAACAAGCCACGAACGATTTTGTCCTCGTCATCATTAAACTCTATTGAACGTGCCGGTTTGTCATTCTCCAAAGCCTCTTTCAATTTCAAAAGAACATTGTATTCCGCAAGCGCATCCTTATCTTTTTGCTTCGTCGCTAGCTTTTCAACACGACCGATACGTTTATCAACCGTCTCTAAATCAGCCAAAATAAGTTCCAAATTGATCACTGCAATATCATCTAGCGGGTCAATACGGCCCTCAACATGCGTAATGTTCTCATCTTCAAAACAACGCGTCACGTGACAAATCGCGTCCACTTGGCGAATGTGAGATAAGAATTGATTTCCAAGTCCCTCACCTTTACTCGCGCCCTTCACAATCCCTGCAATATCCGTAAATTCGAATGTTGTCGGTACCGTTTTCTTTGGTTTCACAAGCTCTGTCAACTTGTTCAGACGCGAATCAGGAACTTCAACAACTCCCATATTAGGTTCAATCGTTGCGAAAGGATAGTTTGCCGCTTCCACTTTTGATTTTGTAATTGCGTTAAAAAGTGTCGATTTCCCAACGTTCGGAAGACCTACAATACCAGCTGTTAATGCCATTTAAATGAACTCCTTTGATCGAAAAGCTGTCTCGCTTTCCTCATAATATATTCCACTCATGTCTCCATTATAAAGGTTTTTCTAACAAAAAGACACAAGAATTTACCACACCTCATCTAAACCGTGTTCCCAATATCATTCAGCTTATTAATCTCCACATTCATGCTCGCCAACATATCAACCGACAATTCATCCATCACTTGCACCAACCGCTTCACAACTGTCTTATAACTTTCCAACTCCTTGCGAAAACCCGCCAAATCCCCGACCAAAAGTTCATGCTCCATCGTACCCAAATATTTATTACTATAATTAAACGTCGACACAATCAATTTTACTTTCTCCAAATCATCCGGAAAATAAATACTCATCAACTCAATCTCATGAATATACTTTTCCGTCTCATTCCGATTTTCAATCAACCGCGCCCGTATTTTTTCACTCTCCAATAACTGCCCAATATCCTTAATAAAACGCAGAATTTCCTCATTTTTATAAATCGCCGTATTGAGTAATCCATAAGTCTTCTCGATTTTCTGAAAAAGCAACTCCTTATACAAAAATTCCGCTTGAATCTGCCGCTCCTTCCGCGCATTCAAATCAATCTCATCCCGTAACGTCTTATTCTGGTTTTTTGCCTCACTAAAAGCCAACATTACTGCACCAATAATCCCAAAAAATGTCCCAATAAAATTATACATCCCATCAATCGTCAGCTCATTATCAATGCTCCCCGTCAAAACCGGCACAAAAATAAACAGCAAACCAACAACCATAATCACCAACATCAAAAAATGCTCCCTGATAAACCGCATCATATCGCTTACCTCCCTCTGCATTCCTTATTTTATTCCCCAGAAAAGTCTAATTCTAACTTTTAAAACATTATAAAAAATCGTATGCAACCCATCCCATCTTCCGAATGTAGTTTCATACGATTCCTTATTACTGTCTTAACTTCTCTATCATACGTTCATAATAATCTAAAGGGTTCACCTTGTTCACGCTTATATTGTGGCTGTAACTCATTTCATTTCGAACAGTCACAACAAAATTATTTCAAATCAGCAATATGTTTCTCTAAGTCAACACCAGTTCCTTTTGCCACACGTTCAGCAAACACCGGCTCTACTTGATAGAAATTACGCAAGTTACGAATTTTGATATCCTCGCGAACACCTTCCCAATCGCCAACAATATTATTCACCAGCGCATCACGTTCACCATCAGAATAACGATTCCATACTTCACGCGCATGTCCAAAATTATTCGGTTTTTGCTGCTCAATGCGACCAACTTTCCCAGCCATCAATTCTTGCTCATCCTCCACATAGCGCGGTGTTTCTTTTGGCGTTGTATCATAACTATTTGGCTCGTAGTTAATCGAACTCATCTGTTGTTTAAACGGCATTGCACCATCACGTTGATTATTATTCACATCCACTTTCGGACTATTAATCGGCAATTGCAAGTAGTTCGGTCCAACACGATGACGCTGCGTATCCGAATACGAGAACAGACGCCCTTGTAACATACGATCCTCAGACGGCAAAATTCCAGGTACAAGTACACCAGGATTAAAGCCAACCGATTCCGTTTCCGCAAAAATGTTCTCAGGATTGCGATTCAACACCATTGTGCCAACAAGCTCATACGGGAAAACATCCTCAAACCAATCTTTCGTCGCATCAAGTGGATTAAAATCATAGTTATCGATATCAGCAGGATCAAGCACTTGAATATAAAGATCCCACTCAGGGAAGTCACCATTCTCAATCGCTTCATGGAAATCACGAGTAGCATGGCTAAACTCTTTCGCTTGAATTTGCGACGCTTGGTCCGTAGAAAGATTAACGATACCTGCTTTTGGCACCCAACGCATTTTAATATAGACCGTTTTGCCCTCCTCATTCGTCCATTTAAAAGCATGAACACTCGAACCACGAATTTGGCGGTAAGAAGCCGGGATACCCTCATCACTAAACAAATATGTAATCATCGTCGTAGCCTCAGGAGTCAAGCTGAAGAAATCCCAATAACGGTTAGCATCTTGCATATTCGTACTTGGATCCGGCTTCAAAGAATGAATAACATCCGGGAACTTAATCGCATCACGAATAAAGAATACAGGCAAATTATTACCTACAAAATCATAATTTCCTTCTTCTGTATAAAATTTAACCGCAAAACCACGAGGATCACGCAATGTCTCCGGCGAATGCAAACCATGAATTACCGTTGAAAAACGAACAAAAACCTCTGTTTCTTTCCCTACTTCTTGTAAAAATGCTGCTTTCGTGTACTTCTTCATGCTGTTTTTAACTGTAAAAACACCATGCGCACCGATTCCACGAGCATGCACCACACGTTCCGGAACACGTTCACGATCAAAATGAGCTAGCTTCTCAATCAACACATAATCTTCTAATAATGTAGGACCACGATGTCCCGCCGTCATCGAATTCTGGTTATCCCCGATTGGAACACCTTGGTTTGTTGTTAGTTTTTTACTCATTTCATCCAACCTCCGTTTTTTATAATTATTATAAAGTAATACTAACTCCATTCTACAAAACATACACTCGGAAAACAACTATTAGCCCTCGTTGCTTCCGATTAGTAATCTGTTTCTGAATTCTAAAAATATCATTGGAGCACTTTCCTATCTAGTCTATCACTAGTTTCTCATGCTAAAATAGAGCATCTGTTTTATAAATAGCGCTTTTATCCTTGTTTGTTCACACTTTTTTCTTTTTTTATCAACATATCTGTCACCACAGAATGCAGTGACAACATGATATCATTATTGGAGTTGCAATTTGGCCAAAATGCATCAGTACAATAAAAAGGAGAGAAAAAAATGAAAACAACAACAAAACTTGGTTTATCCGTTTTAACAGCAGCAGCAATTCTCATTGCGCCAACATCATTATCTTTTGGAGAAAATAGTTCCAATACTATCGCACAAGCCGCAGAAGTTAAAACAGTTACTGTCACAACTTTTACAGAACTAAAAAAAGCGCTAGAAACATCTCCAACAGACATCATTTCCATTGCTGCAGACATAACAGCAACGAGTGATATCGCGATTACAGGACAGCACAATCCACTAATTCTAGGTAATAACCACAAACTAGATATGGGCAAATACGTCATTAATGCAAAACAGTTTGGCGTTATCGCACTTGAAGATCTATCCATTGAATCAACTGGTTCATATGGTATCTATCGCACTGATACAACCGGCCAACTAGCCCTTCACAATGTGACATTTACAGGTAAACAAGTGGCTTATGCTCCAAAAGGTTCCGTAACTTTTCATGGCAATGTGAAAGTCACAACAACATCCACACTCGAAATCGCAAAAGTAAATACAATTGTATTCGATGAAAATGTTCATTTTACAGCGACAACAACCGCGGATGCCTTCCTAATGGCACAAGCAAATCCAAAAGTTTATGTCAGTAAAAATGCTAACATAAATATCATATCTCAAAAAAAGGTGTTCAACATGACAGGCGCAACACCATTATTCTCTACAGAAGCAGGCTCTAAACTCACAACAAAATCTGTTGACGTTGCACTATACATGAATGGAAAACCAACTTTTGGCGCTAATTCAAGCACAGAATTTAATCAAGATGCAACTGGCACAGCAGGGCTAATCTATGCCTCTACTGGTCTAAATGCTGAAAAAGATGCTAACTTTGTCCTAAACGGTAGCACTAAATCCACACAACTAATTAAAACAAGCAAATCCGTAATTGATTTTAATGATGTAGCAAATGTAGACTTAAAATCGAATAATGTAAAAGGAAACATTTTCAACGTAAGCTCTGGTAGTCTCGTACAATTCAATACGCCACAAACATTGACACTAGGCTCAAAAACTACCGACACCATTTTTACAGCAACGAATCTACGCGCATTTTTGTCAGGATCTGGAACAAATCTTTCTGTATATGGATACATGGGCGATAGCTCAATCCTCAATTACGATTTCAAAACAATGGGTTCCTTCAAATTAACAAAATAAGGATGTTCTTGCACTTGATATGAATTCATGCTATTCTATAAGTAATTCATATTCTCGTTCCCGATAAGGGGAGTAGCAGTAATATTAGAGTCGTCAATACGGGGCAACCCCGGCTCTATTAGCAATGAAATCATTGTTTGCGAGACCTTACGTTTCTTACGTAAGGTCTTTTTTGCGTACTTTTTTGGGTAACGAAGTCTATGAAAATCGCACAAAAGGAGATGGCTTTCAATGGCTTTATTCGATTTTTTGAAAGATATGGCATCAGATAAAGTAACAGATTTACTTGGCGGTGCTGGTGATGTGGTTGATCAAGTAACTGGAGGGGCAACAGATTTGACAGAGCAAGCACAAAACTTAACAGAACAACTTAATCCCGAGGAAATCACTAGCCAAATCAGCGAACAAGCTGGTGGTATGATTGACCAAGTAACAGATAATGCAAATATCACGGAATCCCTCGGTGATGTTGGAAATATTGTGGATGGAATTAAAGATTTATTTGGTGGTAAGTAACAAAAAAAGCGTTGAGTGAGTGGCTTTATACCGCTCATTCAACGCTTTTCATCTGTCATCCCATTATTCAGCCTTCTCCAAAATCCGCTTCACTTTCTTCGTAAACTCGCGTCTTGGAATCATCACGCTATGCCCACAACCTTCGCACTTAATCCGAATGTCCATGCCAAGTCGTATAATGCGCCAACGATTGGTGCCACAAGGATGTTGCTTCTTCATCTCAACAATATCATTTAAATTAAAATTCTGCTCCATTTACTTAATCCTCATCAAACTGAACATCTAAAATCTCTAAAATGCGCCCCAAATCATCCTCGGATAAAAATTCAATTTCAATTTTACCCTTGTTATCACGACGCTTAATAGAAACTGCTGTTCCAAATTTATCACGCAATTGCGATTCACTTTCTTTGATAAAAACTGGAATTTTTTCTTGTTTTTTTGGTGTTTCACGTGAAACATTCCCATTCAAATCCCCTACTAATTTCTCCAACTGGCGAACCGTCAAGCCGTCTGCTACTGTCTTTTTAGCGATTGGTTTGATATTTTTCTTGTCCTTTAAGCCTAGTAAGGCACGGGCATGACCCATTGATAAGGAATCATCTCGGAGCATCACTTGAACTTCTGCTGGCAAGGAAAGCAAGCGTACCATATTCGCAATGTAAGGACGGCTTTTACCTAAACGATCTGCTAATTTTGCCTGTGTCAGCTCTAAGTTCTTCATTAATAAATCATAGGACTCCGCTTCCTCAAGTACTGATAAGTCTTCCCGCTGTAGGTTTTCTAACACTGCTAATTCCATCATTTCTCGATCATTTAATGACCTGACAACTGCTGGTATTGCCTCTAAACCTGCTTCCTTAGCAGCTCGAAAACGGCGCTCACCTACAACAAGTTCATAGCCTTTTGGTTCCGATTTACGCAAGATAACCGGTTGTAAAATACCATGAAGCTTGATAGAATCGCTCAATTCGCGAAGTGCTGTAGGATCAAATGTTTTGCGTGGTTGATATGGATTCGGGCGGATTTCGCTAATAGAAATGCTTTGCACAGCTTCCTCATTCTGATCGACATTGTTGAACAATGCGCTAATTCCTTTTCCTAATCCTTTAGCCATGAGCAATCACTTCCTTTGCAAGATCTACATACACTTCCGATCCGCGAGATTTATCATCGTACAATATAATCGGTTTCCCATGACTCGGCGCTTCACTAAGGCGAATATTACGCGGAATAATTGTTTCAAAAACTTTATTTTGGAAGTATTTCTTTACCTCATCAATGACTTGAATACCCAGATTAGTTCTAGCATCAAGCATTGTTAGTAATACCCCTTCAATTTGTAAGTCCTCATTCAGATGTTTTTGGACAATCCGAATCGTATTTAATAACTGGCTCAAACCCTCTAATGCGTAGTACTCGCACTGAACTGGTATTAAAACCGTATCAGATGCAGTGAGGGCGTTTAGCGTAAGCAACCCTAAGGATGGCGGACAATCTATAATCACATAATCATACTCATCACGAACAGAATCAATCGCTTTTTTCAGACGAATTTCACGTGATATAGCGGGAACGAGCTCAACTTCTGCACCAGCAAGTTGAATCGTAGCAGGAACCACATTTAGCGTTTCCATCTCTGTTGGTTTAATAACGTCTTTCAAGGCAACGTCATCCACAAGCACATCGTAGACACAATGCTCTATTTCGCCTTTATTAATGCCAACCCCACTTGACGCATTCCCTTGAGGATCGATGTCCACAAGCAGTACTTTTTTACCTAGATACGCAAGACTAGAACTTAGGTTAACAGATGTCGTCGTCTTACCTACGCCACCCTTTTGATTTGCTAGTGCAATCACTTTGCTCAATCTATTTCACCAACCCTCACATATTGTTTATAACACCGAACGCGAAAAAACTTTATTTTAGATGATTCACCACCAAACCTCATCGTATAGACAAAATCAAGCACAAAAACAGAGGTTTAATGACGAAAATCAATATTTGTCGGCGCGTTGCTTCTCATAGTCTATTCTATCAAAAATTTAAGGTTTAGTCCTACTTTATGCGAAAATAAATTTGATGATAGGCAAAAGCCGTGCCTGAATTTTATCGACACGGCTTGTTTTTATGCTTTTTTGCGAATAAATAATGATATTACCAAACCAATAATCGCCATCACAAGGCCAAACGTAAATGCGCTACGTGAGCCTTCAACAAGTGATGCCGCTAAGTCTTGCGGACCTGGATTCGCTACGGTTGCCATGTACGCTTTTTGACCAGCCGACATAATCGTGATTGCAACTGCTGTTCCAATTGCACCTGAAACTTGTTGTAACGTGTTCATAATTGCTGTTCCATCTGGATACATTTTTGGTGGTAGTTGATTTAGGCCATTTGTTTGTGCTGGCATCATAATCATACACACGCCAACCATTAGTGCACTGTGCAATATGATAATTGTAATGGCTGTTGTTTCTAATGTAATTTGCGTTAAGAACCACAAAGTTACGACAGACACGATAAATCCTGGAACAACCAATACACGTGCACCAAAAGCATCAAACAAACGTCCTGTAACAGGTGATAACAAGCCGTTTATGACTCCACCTGGCAAAAGTACCAAACCGGCTGAAAATGCCGCTAAAGCTAGTCCTGTTTGCAAATAGAGCGGTAATAAAATCATTGTTGACAGGATAATCATAAATGCGATGAATACGATTAATAATCCAAGCGTAAACATCGGAAACTTGAAAACACGCAAGTCCATCATTGGCTCATCCATCGTCAGCTGACGCCAAGAAAATATAGCTAAACTGATAACTCCAATAACCATCGTGGTAATAACTAATGCACTACCCCAACCACTCTCGCCGGCACTACTAAAGCCATATACAATTCCCCCGAAACCAAGCGTTGATAAGATAATCGAAAAAATATCAATTCGCGGTTTCGTAACCTCAGACACATTTTTCATATAACGTAGTCCAAACAGTAACGAAAACACTAGGAACGGTAAAGCAATCCAGAAAATCCAATTCCACGTTAAATTTTCAATAATTAGTCCTGAAATCGTTGGTCCAACTGCTGGTGCAAACATTATAACAAGTCCAATAAGTCCCATCGCTGATCCCCGTTTATGCTCTGGAAAAATAACCAAAATCGTATTGAACATTAACGGTAGTAAAAGTCCCGTCCCAATCGCTTGGATAACACGCGCGACCATTAAAACACCAAAATCTGGTGCCAATGCAGCAATCAGTGTCCCTACTATCGAAAAACCAACAGATGCAAAAAACAATTTTCGCGTGGTAAACCATTGTAATAAAAGTCCTGAAACTGGTACTAAAATACCCAACGTTAGCAAATACCCCGTTGTTAACCATTGAATTGTTGCTGAACTTACATCAAAAACACGAATTAAATCCGTAAGTGCCATATTTAAAGCTGTTTCACTGAACAAGCCTATAAATCCTGCAATTAGAAAAGCTGTGACAATCGGTATCGTCTTAAATTCCTGCTTTTCTTGTGCTGTTACTGTTCTACTCAAAAAAAACTCCCCCTCTTCACCTTCATTTGCGTGAAGCCTCCATTCTAAAGGTTTTTATTCATAAAGTCAAGAAAATGAGAACGTACGTTTCTTTTATAGATTTACGTATCTGCTTATTTTATTAGTACATGCATTTTTGGTTAATTATTCTAAATTTGTAATTCTCTGCAGATTAGCGTCTAACAAACCGATACGCGAATGACCTCCTTATTTAGCGCAACTAAAAAATGGCTCCCAATTAGATCCGGAAACCATTCCCTTATTTCATTCAAAATTATTCAATCGTCAAATGATCATCCGTAAAATCTGTTGAAACATCTAGCACTTCACATGCCTTTTGGTACATCCGAACAGTCATATCCGGATCTCCCGCTTCTAATCGTGAAATAACAAGCGGTGATAAATCTGATTTTAGACCTAAATCTAACTGCGACCATTTTTTCTTCACGCGTTTCGCAAAAATAAATTGACCCAAGCGCGCCGAAAAGCTATCTAAATAATGAACAATCGCCTCATTCTGCCATGCCAGCTCTTTCAACGATTCAAATTCATAATCATCCTTACCAATACTCAATCTAGCCTCAGCACGACGAAGGAAAATTCGCTTCACTTCTTCACGATAAGCGGCCATTTTATCATTGAATGGATTGCGATCCTTGAAATAACCTTTTACAAAACAATAGTATGTTTCTGTATCCGAAAAAGCAGTAAAATAGAGCATCCGACAATTTTTATCTTTAAAATGGACTTTCATTTCCTCAATCGGTTGGTCAATCGATGTTTCAATTTTGTTCGTCTGTAGTGAGTACGATTGATTTTTACCGATTGTTAAATGAACTTCTGGTAACACTTGTCTTCCCGTTGTTAATTTTCTCGTTTCCGCTTTCTCTAACTGCATCAGGCCTTGCAATAAAAGGGTCGACATTAAAGGTTTTTCTTGAATTAAACTGTGCAGGAAATCATATGCTTGAAATTCATCTTGTTCATCTCTTACAAAAATTATTTTCGCCATATTATTCGCAGTAACACCTCACGAGTGCACCGCTTCCCTCCTCTATCTATCGGTATATCTTCATTGTATAGGTTTTCATGAAAAATTGCACCTTACTTGCGCGACCTAATCATAATTCTTCTTTTTGCCTACATGAAAAAAAACAGACATCCTTTTTTGGAAATCTGTTTTGATTACATTATTTAGCTTTTTGTTTTGGAATTTGAATCGTAATTTGATAATAATCATCAGACTCTTCTTCTTCCATCTGTAAATCCATTCCATTATCTTTTACCATTGTAATCGACTGTTTGATTGTGTTTACCGCAATCCTAACATCACGGCTAATTGCTTGGCGCTTTGGTTTCGTTTTTTTAGGCTTAGATTCAGGCTCAGCAATTAAAGCCTGAATTTGTTGCTCTGTTTCTTTCACGTTCCACTTATTTTCGATTATTTTTGCTAAAATATCTAGTTGTTGCTCTTCTATTTCTAATACGAGCAAAGAACGACCGTGACGCTCTGATATTTGCTTATCTAAAACTGCTTTTTGCGCTGCTTCTGGTAATTTCAGCAGTCGTAATTTATTCGCAATTGCAGACTGGCTTTTGCCGACACGTTGCGCTAATGCTTCTTGTGTGACTTCTTGCATGTCTAACAAACTCTGATACGCCTTCGCTTCCTCAATCGGCGTCAGCTCTTCGCGTTGCAGGTTTTCAATCAAAGCAATTGCTGCAACTTCATCATCCGTTAAGCTCTGAACAATGGCTGGAATCGTGTCCCACTCTAACGAAGAAACTGCACGAAACCGACGCTCACCAGCAATAATTTCGAATTTTTCGGGTTCATATTCGCGCACAACAATCGGTTGAATTACACCGTGAATCCGGATTGTTCTGGCTAATTCTTCAATTTTGGACGAATCAAAAACCGTTCTGGGCTGATAGCGATTCGGAATGATGGATGCGACAGGAAGTTCTACGATTTGTTGCACGAATTCCTCCACGGTTTCTTCCGTTTCAATCTCAATATATTCCTTATCTTTCTTTCCGAATAAGCGCGAAAAAGGCATTCTTAAACCATCCCTTCTAAAATTAAGCCTGCTGTCAATAGTTTCAAGCGTGAGTAGCATCACACTTTATACACTGTCCATTTTAGCAGAAAATTGCTGATAAATACATGCTTTTCATTCAATTGGCTGTTTATTAGGCGTACCAGCTTTACGAGGATACTTATTTGGCGTCTCTTTCACTTTTTCAATCAAGTATAGATTGCGCTCACTCTCTTCAATTGGCAATGAAAACGCGTAATGATTTTTCACTTTTCCGCCAAGCGTTGCGATTGCTTTCGCGCCAATTTTCAACTCCTGCTCTGCCTGCATCCCTTTCATCGCTAAGAAAAAACCACCCTTTTTGACTAGCGGTAAACAAAGCTCCGTTAGTACACTCATTCTTGCTACTGCGCGTGCCGTCACTAAATCAAAGCTACCACGAAACGCTTTATTTTGGCCAAATTCTTCCGCTCTTGCATGGTGAAAGTGAACATTCTCCAAATTCAATTCAGTTGCAAGCGCACCTAAAAAAGTCATCCGTTTTTGCAAAGAATCAACAATCGTAACGTCCAAATCAGGGAAACAAATCTTGATTGGAATACTTGGAAAACCTGCACCTGCACCAACATCACAAATCGTTCCTACATCTTTGAAATCAACATAAAAAGCTGCAGAAATCGAGTCATAAAAGTGCTTTAAATAAACTTCATCACGCTCTGTAATAGCAGTTAAATTCATTTTTTCATTCCACTCTACAAGCATCGTAAAATACTTATTAAACTGTTCCATTTGCGTATCTGATAACTCGATTCCTTTTTGCAATAACTGTTCTCTAAACTGTTCTGGATTCACGTTTTACCCTCACTTCGTCTTTGCGATTTTGCCTTGCTCTATATATACTAACAGAATGGAAATATCTGCCGGATTCACACCTGAAATGCGGCTAGCTTGCGCGATAGAAAGCGGTTGGATTTTCTTTAATTTCTCCAAAGCTTCCGTTGCCAAGCTACCAATCGCATCATAATCTATGTTTTCAGGAATTTTCTTGCCTTCCATACGCTTCATTTTTTCCACTTGGCCTAATGATTTCTCAATGTAACCTTCATATTTAATCTGAATTTCGACCTGCTCCTCAATATCCGCGGTCAGTGATGTTTCACGTGGAACAATTTCCATCAAAATATCATACGTAATCTCCGGACGACGTAAGAAATCGGCAGCTAAAACGCCATCTTTGAGCTCTGTGCTACCCATATCGATTAGCATTTTCTGAACAGCCGCAGTTGGCTTGATTCGAGTTGTTTTCAATCGTTGTTTTTCAGCCTCAATTGCTTCACGTTTTGCCACAAAGCGGGCATAACGCTCATCGCTAATCAAACCAATTTCATGACCAATTTCAGTCAAACGCAAATCTGCATTATCATGGCGCAACAACAAACGATACTCAGCTCGAGAAGTAAGCAATCTGTAAGGCTCATCTGTCCCTTTAGTCACGAGATCATCAATCAAAACACCTATATAACCTTGATCGCGTCCCAAAACAATCGGCTCTTTTCCAGAAGCACGACGCGCTGCATTAATTCCAGCCATTAATCCTTGACCAGCTGCTTCTTCATACCCACTTGTACCATTCAATTGACCCGCTGTATACAAGTTCTCAATGCGCTTCGTTTCAAGTGATGGCCACAATTGCTCTGGCATCACTGCATCATATTCAATCGCATAACCAACACGCATCATTTCGACATTTTCAAGACCAGGAATCGTTGACAACATCTCGCGCTGCACATCTTCTGGTAAACTTGTCGACAAACCTTGTACGTAAACTTCTTCCGTGTTACGCCCCTCAGGCTCTAAGAAAATTTGATGACGTGGCTTATCACTAAAACGTACAATCTTATCCTCAATCGATGGACAATAACGCGCACCAGTACCCTTTTTAGTTGCAGTAAACATCGGTGAGCGATGCAAATTTTTCTCAATAATTTGGTGTGTTCCCTCATTTGTATACGTCAGCCAACATGGTAACTGATCCATAATGAAATCCACTGTTTCATAACTAAAAGCACGCGGAACATCATCACCAGGCTGCTCTTCCGTTTTCGAATAATCAATCGAACTCGATTTCACACGCGGTGGCGTACCTGTTTTAAAACGACGTAGTTCAAAACCTAATTCCTCCAAATGCTCAGAAAGCTTGATAGAAGGCTGCTGGTTGTTCGGACCACTAGAATAGCGCAACTCTCCCACAATAATCTCGCCACGCGAAAATGTCCCTGTTGTCAGTACAACCGTTTTCGCATAATAAATCGCGCCACTATTCGTAATAACCCCTTTACAAACACCATCCTCAATGACAAGACGATCTACTAAACCTTGGCGTAGCGTGATATTTTCTTCTTTTTCAATCGTATGCTTCATTTCGTGTTGATAATCCCATTTATCCGATTGCGCCCGCAAAGCACGAACCGCAGGACCTTTCCCAGTGTTTAGCATTCGCATTTGAATATGCGTTTTATCTGTATTTCGACCCATTTCACCGCCAAGAGCATCGATTTCGCGCACAACAACGCCTTTTGCTGGTCCGCCAACAGAAGGATTACATGGCATGAAAGCCACCATATCTAAATTAATCGTTAACATCAATGTTTTTGCGCCAATTCGACCACTCGCAAGGCCCGCTTCCACGCCCGCATGTCCCGCACCAACCACAATAACATCGTAGTGTCCCGCATCATAAGTTTGCATAATCTAACACATCACTTTCCTAAACAAAATTGATTAAATAACTGATCCAATAACTCATCTTGAACCGATTCACCGATAATTTCACCAAGCAAATCCCAAGCTCTCGTCATATCAATCTGAACAATATCCACTGGCATTCCAGCTTCCACACCATCAATAACTGCCTCAATAGCTCCAATTGCCTCATGCAAAAGCGCAATATGACGTACGTTTGAAACATATGTCGCATCCCCAGCATCAATTTCACCCGCAAAAAACAAATCCTTAATCGCAATTTCAAGCTGCGTAATTCCCGCATCATTCACAAGCGACGTCTCAACGACCGGATTATTTCCAGCAAGCTCCCGAACCCTTGCTACATCAATATTTTGCACCAAATCTGTTTTATTCAAAACAACCACAAAATTATGTCCCGTTACCGCCTCAAATAAAGCTTCGTCTTCCACACTGAGCGGCTCATTCTGATTCAAAACTAGCAAGATAAAATCTGCTTCCTGCAAAGCTTTGCGAGATCGCTCCACGCCAATTTTTTCAACAATATCTTCTGTTTCGCGAATTCCTGCCGTATCAATCAGACATAGCGGCACCCCGCGCACATTCACATATTCTTCAATAATATCACGAGTCGTCCCCGCAATATCCGTCACGATCGCCTTCTCCTCCTGAATAAGCTGATTCAAAAGCGACGATTTCCCAACGTTCGGCCGACCAATAATCGCCGTCGCCAGTCCCTCACGCAAAATTTTTCCTTGTTGTGCTGTCAATAGTAATTGTTCCACAGAAGCCCGTACCAATTGCGCTTTTTCCACCAGCATCCGCTGTGTCATCTCTTCTACATCGTCATACTCAGGATAATCTATATTCACTTCAACCTGCGCCAAAGCATCTAAAATTTCCTGTCTCAAATTACGAATTAAACGCGACAAACTACCATCCATCTGCTGCAGCGCAACACCCATCGCCCGGTCCGTCTTTGCACGAATCAAATCCATGACTGCCTCCGCTTGTGATAAATCAATTCGCCCATTCAAAAAAGCCCGCTTCGTAAACTCTCCTGGTTCCGCCAATTTTGCTCCATGTCTAAGCAATAATTGCAACACACGGTTCACAGAAACAATCCCACCGTGCGCATTAATCTCAACCACATCTTCTCTAGTAAATGTCCGCGGTGCACGCATTACGGTAGCCATAACTTCCTCGACTGTCTCTCCTGTACTTGGATCTACAATATGTCCATAATGTATTGTATGACTCTCCATCTCATTCAGTGGTTTTTGCGCACAAAAAATGCGATCCGCAACTTGAATCGCCTCATCACCGCTCAAACGAATAATAGCTATGGCTCCCTCGCCCGGCGGTGTTGAGATTGCAGCAATTGTATCAAATTCCATTCTTTACCCTCACCTTCCTAGGAAAAATCAGCTCACAAAAAAGTCCGATTTCCTACTCGAATAAATTTTGGCACATGACCTGTGCATATCATCAACATTTGCTCCGCTTTCACCAAAGCTAATAATGATTGGTTATATAATTATTCAAAAAAGTTATCCACATATCTAGATTTTCAATAGTTTAAAAATATCTCATCCCTTATTTTAACTTATCCACATGTGAATAACAATAGTTTCATCCGAATTTATTTAGTTATCCACACAAAAAAGGACAATAAGCTTATTATCAAACTTATTGTCCCATTCTATTATTCTTCTGTTTCATCCATTTCTAGATTTTCGCTAGATGCATCTTCATCTGGAGCAGCTATTGCACCATCAGCGGATTCTTCATCCACAAATTCTTCCTCTTCTTCTTTCGGCACTTTTGCAACTGTCGCAACAAATTCATCTTCATCTAAACGAATCAGTTTAACTCCCATCGCGCTACGGCCTGTTTGAGAAATATCACCAACCGAGAACCTAATCAAAACGCCGCCAATTGTCATCAGCATCAAGTCCTCTTCACCAGTGACGGTTTTAAGAGCGACCAGATTTCCGTTTTTCTCCGTGATATTAATCGTTTTCACGCCCATACCGCCACGGTTACGAAGCGGATACTGAGTAGCTAACGTTTGCTTCCCATAGCCATTCTCCGTTACGACAAGGACCTTCTCATCATCTTCAAGGATTTCCATACCAACAACCTCATCCTCTTCACGAAGGCGAATACCACGCACACCAGCCGCTGTACGACCCATGACACGAATATCAGTCTCCTCAAAGTAAATCGATTGTCCAAATTTCGTTCCAATAATGATTTTCTTGCTACCATCTGTCATCTGCACAGAAATTAATTCATCATTTTCACGAAGTTCTACAGCACGCAAACCACTTTGGCGAATCTTTGCGAATTGCGTCAACGTACTACGCTTCACAACGCCAAGCTTTGTTGTAAAGAACAGATACTGATCATCTGTGAACTCGCGTAAATTAATCACGGCATTCACTTTTTCCTGGCTTTCAATACCAAGCAAATTAATAATAGGAATCCCTTTTGCAGTTCGGCTATACTCAGGAATTTCATATCCTTTCGCTCGGTAAACTTTCCCAGTATTCGTAAAGAACAGTAACGTATCATGCGTGCTAGTAGCAACTAGATGTTCTACAAAATCATCTTCGTGCGTACCCATTCCTTGCACACCACGGCCACCACGGCGCTGGCTACGATAAGTTGAAAGCGGCAGACGCTTAATATAACCTTTATTCGTAAGCGTAATCGCAACTTCTTCTTCCGGAATCAAATCCTCATCTTCCAAACTTACCAAATCGCCTGCTAAAATTTCCGTGCGACGTTTGTCAGCATATTTCTCTTTAATCTCTGTTAATTCCTCACGAATAATTTCTAAAATACGCTCATCATTTCCTAAAATCTCTTTTAGATCCGTAATCAGAGCCATCAAAGCATTAAATTCATCCTCAATTTTATCACGTTCCAAGCCAGTTAAACGCTGCAAGCGCATATCAAGAATTGCTTGTGCTTGCTTATCAGAAAGGTTAAATTGAGTCATCAACCCTTCCTTGGCAACATCCGCTGTTTTCGAAGCGCGGATCAATGTGATTACCGCATCAATGTTATCAAGCGCAATTCGCAAACCTTCCAAAATATGAGCACGAGCTTCAGCTTTTCGTAATTCAAATTCCGTACGACGACGAATAACGATTTTTTGATGCTCTAAATAATGGTATAAAATTTCTTTTAAATTCAGCACTTTTGGATGATTCTCAACAAGTGCAAGCATATTAATTCCAAAAGTCGTCTGCAGAGCTGTCATTTTATACAAGTTATTAATAATAACACTGGCACTTACATCACGGCGAACCTCAATAACCATACGCATACCAGTACGATCCGACTCATCATTTGCAGAAGTAATACCATCAATTTTCTTCTCACGCGCCAGTTCAGCAATACGCTCTAACAAACGTGCTTTATTAACTTGATACGGTAACTCCGTAATAACAATCGTTTCTTTCCCATTGCTCTTTGTCTCAATCTCTACACGAGCTCGAAGCGTAATAGAACCTCGTCCAGTCTCATAAGCACGACGAATTCCCGAACGTCCCATAATCATTCCAGCAGTAGGAAAATCTGGACCAGGAATATGCTCCATCAGCTCACGAATTTCGATATCAGGATTGTGACTCAGTGCAAGAACACCATCAATAACCTCACCGAGATGATGCGTTGGAATATTTGTTGCCATCCCAACTGCGATACCAGATGAACCGTTGACAAGCAAATTAGGAAAACGAGCCGGTAAAATATTAGGCTCCCGTTCCGAACCATCATAGTTATCCACATAATCAATCGTATCTTTATTAATATCACGCAAAAGTTCCATCGAAATCTTAGACATTCTGGCCTCAGTATAACGCATCGCAGCTGCCATATCTCCATCTACAGATCCAAAGTTACCATGTCCATCAACAAGCATATTTCGGTAACTAAAATCTTGCGCCATCCGAACCATCGTAAAGTAAACTGCCGTATCACCATGAGGATGATACTTACCGATAACTTCCCCAACAATACGTGCAGACTTCTTATAAGCCTTATCAGATGTCATCCCAAGATCATTCATCGCATACAAAATACGACGATGTACAGGTTTCAAGCCATCTCTAACATCCGGAAGAGCACGAGCCACAATAACACTCATTGCATAATCTAGAAAAGAAGTACGCATCTCTTTATTCAAATTGATTTCCGTCACTCTTGACTCTGGTGTTTCTGACATTTTTCAAGAAACCTCCTTCAAATTACAACACATATGATATGTATTCCCCAAAATATTTCCCGGGAAATATTATTTATTAAATTCTCTTGACCTTCAGGTTCCCCGACTTGAAACAGGAAACCTAAGCGCACCAGCAAATGCTTAGATGCTAGGCAAAGGCGAGTACCGGAGCGGAATGTACGACTTGTACATGAGCACCGGAACAGAGCCTTTAACAACGCAGATGAGCGTTTGCTGGTGCACTGAGCGAGTTAGACATCGAGGTTTTTAACGTATTGCGCATTATCTTCAATGAACTTACGACGTGGTTCTACGTTATCGCCCATAAGTGTTTCAAACGTCTCATCCGCCGCAATCGCATCATCAATATTCACTTGAAGCAATGTACGATGCTCAGGATTCATTGTCGTATCCCATAACTGTTCAGGGTTCATCTCCCCCAAACCTTTATAACGCTGAATACTATATTTTGTGTCAGCTTCTAACGTTGCCAAATAATCGTCTAATTGATTATCGCTATAAACATACTCCTGCGTTTTACCATGCTTAATCTGATAAAGCGGTGGCTGTGCGATATAAATATATCCAGCATCTACCAATGGACGCATATAACGATAAAATAACGTCAGCAATAATGTCCGGATATGTGCACCATCAACATCCGCATCGGTCATAATAATTAACTTATGATAACGTGCCTTCGCAACATCAAAATCGCCACCAAAACCAGTTCCCATTGCAGTGAAAATAGTCCGGATCTCTTCATTGGCCAAAATTTTGTCCAAACGTGCTTTTTCAACGTTTAAAATTTTACCACGAATTGGAAGAATTGCTTGGAATAGTCGATCACGACCTTGTTTAGCCGAGCCACCGGCAGAGTCACCCTCTACGATATAAAGTTCGCTAATAGCAGGGTTTCTTGATGAACAATCGGCCAATTTACCAGGAAGGCTCGAAATTTCTAGTCCGCTAGATTTACGCGCCACCTCACGTGCGCGTTTTGCTGCAAGACGCGCACGACTCGCTACAACGCCTTTGTCTACAATTTTTCTAGCAACTGTAGGGTTTTCCATTAGGAACTTATCTAAAGCCGCTGCAAACAGTTTATCCGTGATTGTACGTGCCTCAGAATTTCCTAGCTTCGTTTTCGTTTGTCCTTCAAATTGCGGATCAGGATGCTTAATCGAAATAATCGCTGTTAAGCCTTCACGCACATCTTCACCAGACAGGTTATCATCACTGTCTTTAAATAATTTATTCCGTCGCGCATAGTCATTTATAACACGTGTCAAAGCGGTTTTAAAACCTGATTCATGCGTCCCACCTTCATACGTGTGGATATTATTCGCGAACGAGATAATATTACTAGAAAAACCAGTATTATATTGCATCGAAACTTCAACCATGACGCCATCACGTTCACCTTCAATGTAAATAGGATCCTCATGAATGACCTCTTTAGAACGGTTTAAATGCTCCACATAAGACTTAATTCCGCCTTCATAATGATATTCTTGGCGTTGTTCTTCCCCATTGCGCTTATCTTCAATCGAGATTTGCAAACCACGATTCAAGAAAGCTAGCTCTCTTGTACGCGTTCTGAGCGTTTCATACTCAAAATCCGTTGTTTCTTTAAAAATCTCTGGATCCGGCGTAAAATGAACAATTGTCCCGCGATAATCAGATTCACCGCGTTCTTCCAAGTCCATCACAACATCGCCACGCTCAAAACGTTGATAATACTGTGTACCATCACGGTGAACCTGCACTTCTAGGCTTGTTGATAAAGCATTAACAACAGAGGCACCTACACCGTGCAAACCACCAGAAACTTTGTACCCGCCACCGCCAAACTTACCACCGGCATGCAGTACCGTAAAAATAACCTCTACAGTTGGGCGTCCAACTTTTTCATTAATTCCGGTTGGGATTCCGCGACCGTTATCGCGAACCGTGATACTATTATCCTTTTCAATTGTAATCTCAATTTCCGTACAGAATCCAGCCAAAGCTTCATCAATACTATTGTCTACAATTTCCCAAACTAAGTGATGCAAACCTCGTTGACTCGTAGAACCAATGTACATACCCGGTCTTTTACGAACAGCCTCTAAACCTTCCAAGACTTGAATCTGATCATCACTATACTCATCCGCATTTCCTTGCACATTCGTTATATTTTCCTCAGACATCTAATATTCCACCGCGCTTTCTTATCCGTTTACAAAACTATATTTTGATACTATTTCTTCGTTACCATCCCTTTTTCCACCCAAAATGTTGTCGCATCGTTCAGCGTCACATGATCGATACCATCGATGCTCGTTGTGGTTACAAACGTTTGCACCTTGCCTTGAATCGCTGCCAACAAATGGGACTGCCTGAAATCATCCAACTCACTAAGAACATCATCCAACAACAAAATCGGATATTCACCCGTCTCCTCAAAAATCAAATCAATTTCCGCAAGCTTCACGGAAAGCGCTGTAGTTCTCTGTTGGCCCTGTGAACCAAACACCTGTACATTTTGATCATTGACATAAAAGAAGAGATCATCTCGATGCGGGCCTATCAGCGTGACACCTCGATCAATTTCTCTTTGGGCGATGGATTCCATTTTTTTATATAAATTCGCTTGCCATTCTGCTGTATCCGAACCCTCAAGTTCTACAGATGGCTTATATTCCAATTTCAAATGCTCCAACTCACGCGAAATTTCAAAGTGGATTGGAACTGCGAATTGTTCCAACCTTTTGACAAAATCTGCTCGACGTTTCGTCAATTTCACCGCAACTTCGATAAATTGTTCGGTTAAAATTTGCCACATAGTTGAATCGTGTTTGCGCTTGATTTGTGCTTGCTTCAAAAAATGATTGCGTTGTTGCAAAATACGCTGATACTGACTCAAATCATGTAAGTAAACCGGCTGCATTTGGCCGATTTCCATATTGATAAAACGTCTTCTCACACCCGGCGCACCTTTTACAAGTGATAAATCCTCAGGTGCGAACATGACCACATTCAAATTCCCGACATATTGGCTTAGCTTCTTCTGTTCTAAATGGTTAACCTTAGCTTTCTTGCCTTTTTGTGTCAGTGTTAGCTCTAGTGGAACTGATTGCCCATGTTTTTCAACGCGTCCTTCGATTTTTGCAGATTCAGCGTCCCAACTTATAAAATCCTTATCATTAGTCGTCCGATGTGATTTCGCAACAGCAAGTAATAAAATTGATTCCAAAAGATTAGTCTTACCTTGCGCATTTTCGCCTAAAAAAACATTGACCTTGTTATCAAATGTCAATTCCTGTTCTTTGTAATTACGAAATTGGCGCAATACTAGATTCTCTAAATGCATATAATCCCTTATCCTTCTTTAATCAGCCTTGTTGAATCTGGACTTTCCCTTCACCAGGAACTAAGACTACATCACCGTTTCGTAACTTACGACCGCGACGATTATCCTCTTCTCCGTTTATATACACCATATTCTCGCTTAAATACGCCTTCGCCATGCCACCGCTTGAGATAACATCCATCATTTGGAGTAACTGTCCAAGTGTAATAAATTCAGTATTAATTTTAATACTTTCCGCCATTTTTTTCACGCCCAATCTGAATAAGACCTATTCCTCTATTTTACTAGAAAATCGACCAGAATACAACGAAATTATTTATATATGCGTTTTTTAGCCGATTTAAATAAAACTAATAGGGGGATATTATTTTGGCTTATAAATAAATATGGGGCTTCTCAGTGGGTTTTTGTTCTTAAAGCATAAAACTTCTCTGTTTTCCTTTTTCCATCCAGCATCTTTAAATCCAATCGACATAAATAGATTTTTCGAAACTTCATCTTCTGAAGATACTGCAACCTTAACTTCAATGCTCTCTGGATTTTTCACAAATACAAAATCAACCAATTGCTCAATTGCACGGCGACCTAAACCTTGATGCTGATAGTCTTTATCTATCGCAAAACCCGAAATCCAGTGGTTATCCTTCGACCCCTCCTCGAAGGTGTATAAAATAAAGCCGACCAATTCCTTCTCTGAGTAAATACCATAAGGATTATATACCAGCTTTGAATCATCGGGTTCATCCGCAATTCGCATCAATGAATCCGCTACAGAATCAACAAACGCCTTTTGTTCTCGAAAAACACTAATCTCTGAGGCCTTTTCCCACATATCAAAAGGCAACTTTCTAATAATCATCTATTCTACTCCTTTATTTTTACTCTCTACTTCCCATTCTACTATAGTTCCTTCGTGATAACAGCTTTTCGCATCCATCGACCTGATTTATAACGCCATAATCCAAGCATCGTCGCACTAACCCAAGCCGCCGGTGTTGCCCACCATAAGCCCATGTAACCCAAAAATTGCGACAAAATAAAACCAATCGCAAGTCGAGCCAGCAATTCAAAAATCCCCATCCAAAGTGGAACAAGCGCATCACCGGTTCCTCGCAAGGTCTCACGTACAACAAACAAAATCCCAACGACAACGTAAAATAGCGATACAATTTTTAAATAACCGGTTCCGATTGATAGCGCTTCAGTTGCCGAGCTATCCAAAAACAGTGTTAAAAATTGATGTGCAAATAGCTGTACTAATACAGTAATTCCTAAGCTGACAATTGTCACTACTTTTATCCCAGACCAAAAGCCTTGTTTAACACGATCAATTTTTCCAGCCCCCATATTTTGACCTGCAAACATTGAAGAAGCGGCACCAAACGCAATCCCTGGTTGGTAAGTGAGTGAATCAATCCTGCTTGCAGCTGTATACGCAGCAACCACTGTCGCGCCAAAACTATTGATTAGCCCTTGAATCGCCATATTCCCGATTGAAATAAAGGAACCTTGTAATGCGGAAGGAAAGGCAATTCGAAAAATTTCTTTAAAAATCATGCGATCAAAATGAATATCACTTTTTTTCAAACGCATATATGGAATTTTACGATAGCTATAAATAATCCAGAGAATCGCGGAAACAAGCTGACTAACAACAGTAGCCCAAGCTGCACCAGCAACCCCCATATTAAAACCAACAACAAAAAGAAAACTTAACGCAATATTAAGTAATGAAGAGATAATAAGAAAATAAAGCGGTGTAATCGAGTTTCCAAAAGCCCGTAAAATCGCCGCAACTCCGTTATAAACACCAGTTGGCAGTATTCCAATAAATAGAATTGTTACAAAAAGCAAAGAATCATTCACAATTTCCGTGGGGGTTCCTAAAAGCAACAACAATGGCTTTGCAAGTAAAATCCCGATAACCGTCAAAGCAATCGACACTGAAACAATCATAATGCTAGCTGTTGCCAGTACTCGTTTTAACCGCTTAAAATCTTGAAAACCAAAATATTGGGCAACAACGACTGAAACACCCGTCATCAAGCCAATTACAAGCGATAAAAAAAAGAAATTAAGTGCGTTTGTCGCTCCAACAGCAGCAAGAGCATTTACACCAACAAATTTTCCGACAATCATCGCATCTACCATCACATAAAACTGCTGAAACAAATTCCCAAGTAACATCGGCATTGCAAAATAAAAAATAGTTTTCGTCGGATTACCGATAGTCATATCTTTAATCATTCTCTGGCGCCCCCTTGATATGTATTAAAAACACAAAACCCGCCCAATTTTCACTGAGCAGGCATAATTATTATTTTTAGTACGTACGAACTGGTGTAATCAGTTGTAAAATTTCATTTGGATTTTCTGCATCTTTAGGGCGTAATACGAATGGACGCATCGTTCCAGAGAAAGAAATTTGAATATCTGCACCATCAAAAGCACGCAATGCATCCATCATATATTTCCCATTAAACGAAATCTTTAATTCCTCACCAGTAAAGCTTTGACTGAAAACTTTCTCAGAAACATTCCCGACCTCAGGCGAATTAGAAGAAACTTCAACCTGACCGTTTTCTAAAGTCATTAATTTAATCACATTATTGCGGTTTTCGCGAGCGAGCAAGGAAGCACGATCGATTGCTTGTAAAAATGATTTCGCGTTAATAACAAGGTCCGATTTTGTTTCAGTCGGAATAAGACGCGAAGTATCAGGATAACTGCCCTCCAAAAGACGAGAATAAAACAGTAAATCTTTTAGTTTGAATAAAATTTGATTGTTAGCAAGCACCATCTCAAGCGAGTCTGTGCCTTCATCGAGGATTTTATTCAATTCAGATAAACTTTTTCCAGGAATAACAATATTATATTCCTCGTCAATTTCTGTAGTTAATGGAATCTCACGCAAAGCTAATCGATGACTATCCGTTGCTACAGCTGTAAGTACGTTATTTTTTATTATCCAATTCACACCAGTTAAAACGGGACGAACTTCAATAGCTGATACCGCAAAAACAGTTTGTCTAATAATATTTTTAAGCACAGAAATTGGGATTTGAATACTTTTTCCCGCTGTGACTTCTGGTAATTTAGGATATTCTGCTGGATCAAGTCCAATCAGGTTAAACGATGCTTGCCCCGAACGAATATTGGTTTGATAATTCGTTGTCACTTCAAGTTCTACACTATCATCAGGTAAACGACGAACGATATCACTGAAATAATTAGCTTGTAAAACAATGCCACCAAAACTCTCAACTTCCACTAAGATCTCATCATTTTCAATTAGTGGTATAAAAGCTTCAATCGAAATATCTGAATCACTACCAGTTAATGTAACGCCTTCATCATTCACAGTGATTTTAATCCCCGTTAAAATTGGAATCGTGGTTCTTGAAGAAATAGCACGCGTCACTTCATTTACCGCTTGAACAAGGCGATTGCGCTGAATTATAAATTTCATGAGAATTCCCCCATTTTTAGTTTCTTTTTCTAAGTATAACATTATATCAAAATATGTTTAATTAATTAATAAAAAATCGTAGTAATAGTAATAGGGCTTGTGGATTTGTGGATAAGTATATGAAAGTCCATCTCCCGCAAAGTTTTCCACATGTTGATAACTTGTTAATAAGTATGTTCCAGTTATCCACACTATGCACAATTTATAAAATATGAAGGATACGCTATTTCGGCTCCTTAAAATATAATTTGAAGAGCCTAATATACCGTTTTTAAAATAAACTTTGAGGTTTTCGCAAGTTTTTCTCAATTTCAGCTAAATCATTTTTCAGATTTTGGTCTGTTTTCAATAATTGGGAGATTTTTTCGTGCGCATGAATTACTGTTGTATGATCACGGCCACCAAACTCTTCTCCAATTTTCGGTAGGGACGCATCGGTCAACTCTCGAGAAAGGTACATAGCGATTTGTCTAGGATACGCAATACTTTTTGTTCGTTTTTTTGCTTTGAAATCCTCTAAACGAACGTGATAATACTCGCCGACAGCTTCCTGAATATCTGGAATCCGAATAACATGAGATTGTGAATTTGGAATAATTTCTTTCAAAGCTTCCGCGGCCAGATTTGCATTAATATCCTTATTTACAAGCGATGAATAAGCAACAACACGAATAAGTGCGCCCTCAAGCTCCCTAATATTAGAGTCAATCTGATTAGCAATATAAAGCATTACTTCATTCGGAATATCCAGACCATCTGCTTTGGCTTTTTTACGCAAAATAGCAATCCGTGTCTCTAAATCAGGTGGGGTAATATCTGTAATGAGCCCCCACTCAAAGCGCGAGCGTAAGCGATCTTCAAGTGTTGGAATCTCTTTTGGTGGACGATCACTAGAAATAATAATCTGCTTTTGCTCATCATAAAGCGTATTAAACGTATGGAAAAACTCTTCCTGTGTTCCTTCTTTACCAGCTAAAAATTGAATATCATCAATAAGAAGTACATCTACATTACGGTATTTATTACGAAATTCTTCTGCTTTATTTTCTCGAATAGAGTTAATGAACTCATTTGTAAACTTCTCACTAGAAAGATACATAACTTTGGCGTTTGTTTTATGTTCTAAAACATAGTGACCAATAGCATGCATTAAATGCGTTTTTCCAAGACCAACACCACCGTAAATAAAGAGTGGGTTATAGGCTTTTGCGGGTGCTTCGGCTACTGCAAGTGAGGCTGCATGGGCAAAACGGTTGCCAGATCCGATAACAAAAGTATCAAAAACATAGCGTGGATTTAGCATATGTTTGGAATTTGCTTCATCCAAATCTTCATCTAAATTTCGAGGTTTTGGTGGAATGTAATTATCAAATACCTCATCTTGCTCGCCATCGATAAATCGTACATCAAAATTCTCTCCTGTAATCTCTTGCAAAATATTTGCGATAAACTGAGAATAACTCTTTTCAAGCCAGTCACGAACAAAATTGTTAGGTGCTGTTACAATAAATGTACTACCTTCAAGTGAGTGAGCAGTGGTAGATTTCATCCAAGTATCATAGCTTGGTTTACTCATATTTTGTTTTACGATACGCAAGGTTTCTTTCCATATATCTTCCATTGTTTGCACTATGTTCCCCCCTTTTCATTAAACATAAAAGTTATCCACAGATGGATGAAGCCGTGGATAAAGTTATACAGGGGTTGTTTAGAAGTTATCCACAAAGTAAATCTTGACTGTGGATAAATAATGTTATCCCCAAATAAATTTCTATTCGACAATTGATATAATATCAGAAAAACATCACAATCGCAAGGGATTTCAAATTCTATCCACAAACTTATGAAGATGTTGAGAAAAGATGTCCACAAGATATGGGCATGTGTATAACTTGTGAACTAGGACTGAATAAAAAATTTAGGAAAAAAAGTTATCCACAAGAGGTTGAGGATAACTTTTGTGAATTGTGAATAACTTTTAATCTAATTAGAGAGTTATCCACAGTAAAAATGTTAATTTACTGAGATTTTACTATATTTTTATAATTATCCACATGTTAATAGCGGAATGAGGCTTTGAAAAAATTTAAAAATAGCTATATCTCTATTTGAAAATATGGTATTATGGAAGATGGAGTTTTTATATTCTACTTTGTTTTGTAGTATCATTGACAAATCGGATATATTTCTGTACAATGTCTAAGACTGTCTATACGATTAAATTTGTAATAGACCCTTATTTTAGGAGGTGTAATTAAATGAAAAGAACGTACCAACCAAGTAAACGTAAAAGAAAGAAAGTACATGGTTTCCGTCAACGTATGAGTTCTAAAAACGGACGTAGAGTTTTAGCTAGTCGTCGCCGTAAAGGAAGAAAAGTTTTATCTGCGTAGACCACTGAAAAAGACTCAGTGGTTTTTTTTAATTTCAGCAGAGTAAACCGTTAATCTATCAGTCTTTTTTTGCTATAGGAAATCCTGATAGATTAACTGGGGTGCACGTTTAGTTAAAGATAATCTGATTAGAAGATGGAGATTTTATGAAAAAAGCATATCGCATTAAAAAAGATGATGAGTTTCAACGCGTATTTAAAAAAGGAAAATCATTTGCAAATCGCCAATTTGTCGTTTACATATTTAAAAGGGAAGACTTGGCGCATTTTCGAATCGGGCTTTCTGTGAGTAAAAAAATTGGAAACGCTGTCGTACGAAATCGTATTAAACGGTGTGTAAGGCAATCCTTTCACGAACTGAATGAGCAAATTGTTCAGGGGAATGACTATATTATTATCGCCAGAAAACCGGCGGCCAATATGGATTTTCATGAAATTAAAAAAAGTTTGATGCATGTTTTGAAACTATCAAGAGTTTTGAAACAGGTACAGAAAAAGTAATTTCATGAGAAAAATACAGGCGGAGAGTGGAGGTAGCACTATTTGAAGAAAAAAATGAGTTTTAAGAAGAAGTTGCTCTTAGCGGGGCTATTGATGGGACTGTTAGCAGTTTTAGCGGGATGTGGTATTTCAACAGATCCAATCACATCGGAATCATCAGGATTTTGGAGTCATTACATTGTTTATCCGTTATCACAAGTAATCATTTGGTTTGCGGAACTATTTGGTGGTAACTATGCAATGGGGATTATCATGACAACTGTTGTGATTAGACTATTAATCATGCCACTTATGATCAAACAACTGAAGAGTCAAAAAGCAATGACGGCGATGCAACCACAAATTAAAGAGTTGCAAGAAAAATACAAATCAAAAGATAACGAAACAAAACAGAAATTACAGCAAGAAACGATGCGTTTATACCAAGAAAATAATGCGAATCCAATGATGGGTTGTTTGCCATTACTGATTCAAATGCCAATTTTACTTGGGTTCTATCAAGCAATTAGCCGGACAGCTCAAATCAAGACACAAGATTTTCTATGGATGACACTCGGTGACAAAGATCCGTACTTCATTTTGCCAATTTTAGCGGCACTAACGACATTTGTTTCTTCCAAATTGTCGATGATGGGCCAAACACAACAAAATAAATCAATGAATATGATTATCTATTTTATGCCATTAATGATCCTTTTTGCAGGTATCAGCTTACCATCAGCGCTAGCACTTTACTGGGTTGTCGGAAATATATTTACGATTTTCCAAACGATGATAATCAACAACCCGTTTAAGGCTAAACGCGAGGCTGAGGCATTGGAAGAAGCTAAGAAGGAAGAAGAAAGATTGAAAAAGAAAGCAGCAACAATGTCTGCATCTAAAAAGGGAGGTAAGAAAAGAAAGTGAGAGATATAACTGCGCAAGGCCAAACCGTTGAAGAAGCAATTCAAAACGCGTTGAAGGACTTAGGCACAACGCGGGAAAAAGTAGACGTGGAAATCATAGATGCTGGTAAAAAAGGTATTTTCGGAATTGGTTCTAGACTCGCGATGGTTAAGGTCATCGAGAAACATAATCAAATCGAAACCGCTGTCCAGTACGTGAAAGATGTGGCTACAAAAATGGGAGCGGAAGTATCCGTCGATGTCTCTGAAAAAGGTAAGGAAGTCAGTATTCAAGTGTCAGGAAACAATTTAGGCTTGCTAATTGGAAAACATGGTCAAACGCTAAACGCACTGCAATATTTGACACAACTAATCGCTAATAAAGATACGACCCAATTCAAAAATGTTGTCGTAAATATCGGTGATTACCGGGAACGTCGTGATGAAACACTGACTTTATTGGCTAAAAAAATGGCAGATAAAACAGTGAAGACGCACCGAGTTGTTCATTTGGAGCCAATGCCTTCGTTTGAACGAAAAACAATTCATGCTATTTTAAGCGAAGACAAACGTGTGGAAACACATTCTGAAGGTCGCGAACCGTATCGTTATATTGTAATTAAGCCTGTAAAAGGTTGACAAGAAGAGGATGGGACAAAAGTTGATCTACAAATCAACGGATGTTCCATCCTCTTTATATGTATATAGAAATAAGTACACAAAAATAGCACACTTTGTTAAAATTAAAGTACCAACCAAAACCCAACAAA